>NZ_JBEOOQ010000052.1:0-31987 GCF_040309305.1 Pseudoalteromonas sp. RB2-MNA-CIBAN-0110
GGTACGACTGAGTGGATTCGAACCACCGACCCCTACCATGTCAAGGTAGTGCTCTAACCAACTGAGCTACAGTCGTATTACTTTATTTAAGTAGGTGTTAATTGCTTAACAACGGCGGCTAATATATAGCGTGGCGGTTGGTGAATCAAGCAAGTTTGTTGTTTTTGAGTTTATTTGCCGTTTTTTTATTCATATTGGGCTTATTTCACACGTTTTATAAAATACTTGCCACCAAACCACATGTTTTTTAGCTGAGCTTTTTAGTAAGTTCAGTAAGTTACTTGTCGAGTCCGTTTTGACTAAGTTATTAATTTGAGGGCTTGAGATACTTTCGTTAAACCAAAGCTCATTATAAAGCGGTTGTAGTGCCTCTAGATAACCAGTTAACTGCGCTTGATAGGGCTGAATTTCTTTTAGGTAAAACTTTTGAAATACGTTGCTTATGATTTTTGCGTTTTTATTATTTTTATCCTGTGGGCACAGCGTATTAAAGTTTAATGTTTTTACAAACTGCGTGGCGTTGTTATTTAACACTACCTGCTTGCGGACCGATTGAATGAGTGCCTGGTTAAATTGAAATTTATTAAGCTGCTCGAGTGCACTAAAAATAGAATTGCTATTAATTTCACTAAATTCTTTAGCCTTAATTTGTTGCTTAATGAGTACAAGTTGCTTTAGCGCAAGTACGGTATCACTAAAACCAGCAGGTTCAGTAGTAAGCTCGTTTGAAGTGAGTTGCCAAGTACGATTTAGCTCAGGCTCTTTAAATAACATGGTGTTAAAAAAGTGCATTAGGTGTGTTTCTTTGTAGTTTTTGGCTGCGAGTATTTTTGTGTAACTAGGACTATTTTTATCAAGCGTGTTTAAGCAAACCTGTGCACTTTTAATAAAGTTTATTTGATATTTTAATTGCCCAGCAGCGCTGGCGGTTTTTCCTAATTGGTTATTGTGCTCACTTATAAGCACGTTAAGCTTACATTGGCTAATGCCTGCAAGCTCAACAATGCTCAGTGTTAAGTCACTTTGTGCTATTGGGGTAGGCTGCAGTAAGGGGAGTTGCTTGAGTGGCGCAGGCTGTGTTGGGCTTGTATCAACTGTGCTACTTAAGCGTTCAATATAAGTAACGTTTATACTACTTTGTGGTTTGTTGCAGCCAGTAAGCGTTAAAAAACACATTACCAGCAAAGTAGCTGGTAATGTTTTAAGGCTGAGTTTATTAGTTTTGATTGAGTGCATCAATTTTAAGAAATTCATATTTTAGACGTTTTTTTACCGTTAGCATTAATAAAATAGCAGCGACACTAAGTCCCACTATTATCCCAGTCCAGAAACCGTGTGGCCCCATAGCTGGCACAATTATGTCTGTTCTTGCCAATACGTAACCTAAACAAAAGCCGATTAACCAATACGATATAAACGTAATATACGATATAGGCGTGGTGTATTTTAACCCACGGAGTATGCCATTTGCTGCAACTTGAAGTGCATCAGGTAATTGGTAAATACACGCTAAAATCATAATTGATGAAGCCAATGCCATAACAGCAGGGCTGTCGGTATACAGTTGGCTAATTAAATCACGACCGGCAAACGTAATAAGCGCTAAAAATAACGCCACAGCAATGGCTAAAATATAGCTGGTAGAAACCGCAACTTTTAATTGAGTCATGTTCTTTTGGCCGTATAAGTTACCTATACGAATGCTGATAGCGATTGATAGGCTCAGCGGCATCATAAATAGCAATGTAGTTACACTGGCTGCTATTTGATGCCCCGATATAGCTACTGCACCTAAATGCGCTATAAATAGCGGTATACACGCAAATAAAGTGACTTCAAAAAAGGTGGCGAGTGAAATTGGTATACCTAACTTAGTAATAATACCAATGGTAGTGAAATTAGGTTTTTCGAATGATGAAAGCAGGCCTTTAGCATCTACTTTTTTACTCATTTGGCAGTAAGTGACTTGTGCTATTGCCATAACAGTTAAAACAATTGCAGTGGCAATGCCACAGCCCGCGCCGCCATAAGCAGGAAAACCAAATAAGCCATTTATGAAAATATAATTTACCGGAATATTAACAGCTAAACCTAATAGGCTTATGTAAAACGCGGGCTTGGTCATTCCCATACCTTCGGTAACGTTTCTGTATACCGTAAAAATTAAAAATCCAAATACACCCCATTTTACAAAGTGAATGTAGTCAATGGCAAGGTTTGCAATTGCAGGCGTTGTATCGAGCTTAAAAATAATAGCATCTGCTAAATGGGCAATTCCAAAGCCTGTAAAGCTCAAAATAGCGGTTAAATAAAGCGCTTGTTGAAAATAGTGGCTAATGCCTTTGCGGTCATCACTGCCCGAAAACTGCGCAATAATACCAGTAAGCGCTAATAAAATACCTTGAAGGCCAAGTAATAAAGGGTTCCATATTCCTGTTGCAATAGACAGTGCAGCTAAGTCAGTAGGGCTAACTTGACCTGCCATAATTGTGTCGACGACCGACATTAAAATAAGTGTAACTTGCGCTAAAAAAACAGGTAAAGCGAGGGAAAGTAAACGCTTGGCTTCCCAATTGCAAAAGGTCATAAAAACAGCTAGTTGATAAAATAGGGCGTAATTGTAATCTATTGGGGTTTAAATAAAAATCACAGTAGTGAATGATTTTATGAGTTGATACGTTAAACTAGCACTTTGTAATAATTTAAAGTGATTTTATGTTTACAGGAATAGTGCAAACGCAAGCTACGGTGGTCTCTAAGACTCAAACAGACGGTGTTTTACGCTTAGTTGTATCGGTGAGCGATGAGTACGTTAAGCATTTAGATTTAGGCGCAAGTATTGCTATTAATGGCTGTTGTTTAACAGTTGTGCAAGTTGAGCTAAGTAATCACGATGTGGTAGCGCAAGTGCATTTTGATGTGATTGACGAAACCCTAAAGTTAACTAATTTAGGACTGCTTGAGTTAGGTAGTTTAGTTAATTACGAACGCTCTGTTACGTTTGGTACTGAGCTAGGTGGGCATATAGTGTCTGGGCATATTCATTGTACGTCACAAATTTCTCAAATAGTGAAGCTTGAGAATAACTGTAAAATTCAATTAAGCCTGCCAAAAGAGTGGCAAAAGTATGTGTTATATAAAGGGTTTGTTGCGATAAATGGCGCAAGCTTAACCGTGGGCGAAGTTGATGAACAAGGTTTTTGGTTACACCTAATTCCGGAAACGCTCGCCATTACAAACATTGGTGCAGCGCAAGTGGGTGACAAGTTTAATATTGAAGTTGATCAGCAAACTTACACTATTGTAAATACGGTAGAAAACTACTTACGCCATCAGGCTTAAGTTAAAATATTTGTTCGTCGTCACTGTCTACGTGTAGCTCTAATTTATTGTTAGCATGATCTATATGCATATTTAAATGAATTGGGTTACAGCAGGCAGTGCAATCTTCTATGTAGTCTTGATCGCCCATGCTTGCGTCTAAGTCTAAATGTATGTGGTGTCCGCAGTGTGGGCACGTTATTCGTTGTGATAAAAAATCTTTCATAATCACTCCAGTTATAAATAATTAAGTTAGATTCAACTTAATCGCTTACAGATGAACGCCTACTTACTCATCAAATATAGTGCTGAAATGCAGCTTATGACACTTATTTTATACCTTCAAATACCAGCTTTTCTATATGTTGTTTAGCTTCAGTAAGATAGTGACCGGCAAAGATGTTAGCGTGATTTAAAATAGGGTATAGCTGGTATATTAACTTACGTTTTTCGTAATTTTGAGAAAGCGGGTAGTGCTGGTTATAGGCGCTATAAAAGTCTTTTGGCAGTGGCGCAAATAGTTCGCTCATTGCAATATCCACTTCCCGATCACCATAATAACAAGCGGGGTTAAATACCGTTGGCTCTGCTTTTAAAAAGCCCATATTTCCTCGCCAAAAATCGCCATGCAGTAATGAGGGCTCAACTTGATGACTATGCAGCTGTTCTTTAACGGCATTAATTAAGCGCTCGGGTTCAATAAAGTTAATGCCTTTTTCAGCGAGTAACTGTAATTGCCACCCTATACGTTCTTCGGCGTAAAATACATCCCATTTTTTATGCCAGCGATTAGGTTGTATGGTAGTGGCTATGTAGTTGTCTACATCAAAACCAAACATGGCTTGGTCGTGTTTTTGATGCATTTTAGCGAGGCTGCTTCCCATAGTTGCCCACGTGTTGTGGGGTTGTTTATCTAAAACAAGCCACTGTAAAACAATAAACGAAAACTCTATATTTGCACCGGTTGTAATACATTCAGGGACTTTAAAATTACTATTTTGCGCTAAAAGCTTTAAGCCAATAAATTCACTTTCTAAACGCTCGAGTTCGCTTTTTAATGCTATTTTAACGAAGAAGTTATGCGTACCATTGGTAATATGAAATAGTTTATCGGTATTTGTACTTTGTAATTGGCGTTTATAGGTGTGTTTAAAGTCAAAATTAATGGCTTGGCTGATGTGCTCATTTACTGTTTTCCACATAACAATTGCTCGCCTTTTAAACAGATACTTAAACTATGGCAAAAAGGTATTAATTTAACAATCTAAACGTTGTAAAATTAACGACTATATTGCATAAAAATTACACTTACTGTAATGGAGTAAAAATGAACAAAAGTTTAATAACCAATTTGCTAGCGGGTTTATGTGTTGTTGTAGGTTTTATGTTTAACCAAGCAATTGTGTTATCAGTTGGTTTATTTGCACTTTCTGGCGCGGTAACTAATTTATTAGCTATTCATATGTTGTTCGAAAAAGTCCCGTTTTTATATGGTTCAGGCGTTATAGCGCTTAAGTTTGAAAGCTTTAAAATCGCAATTAGAAACTTAATATTAACGGAGTTTTTTTCAGAGCAAAAAATTAATAATTTACTCAATAAAGCGCAGCCCAACATCGATTTTGAGCCAATAATTAGCAATGTTGATCTAAACCCTGCATTCGACAATTTACTTGTCGTTATTGAAGAATCTCAGTTTGGTAGCATGTTAGGTATGTTTGGCGGCACTGCAGCAATAGAGCCTATGCGTGAAAAGTTTATTGAAAAAATGCAATTGTCGCTTAGTGAGATTTCTCAAACTGACGACTTTAAAGCATTAGTAACCCAAACGCTTTCACAAGGTAATAGTGCAGAGAGCCTACATAAAACAGTACTTAAATTAGTTGATGAGCGCCTAGATGAGCTTACCCCTAAAATGGTTAAAGAGATTATTCAAACCATGATCCGTGAGCACTTAGGCTGGCTTGTAGTGTGGGGTGGTGTGTTTGGTGGCTTGTTTGGTTTAATTGCGGCCGTGATTTAAATATAGCTACTGATACCAATTTTAAAAAAATCATTCTATCGCATTAAATAGCGCACTTACTGCGTTAAAAATTGTTCGTGTACGAGTGCATGGATGCAGGAGGTAGAGCAATGCAGGGAGCAATTAGTGATAGCAACTACACGTTATAATTTCGCCTTATTATTGCGCTACTTTATTAGCGCAATAATAGATAACTAATTTAATGCAATTGGTATGACTTATTTTTTCAGGCTGTTATTATCGCCCCCATAATTTAGTCGTGTTTTTTAGGAGCAACGGTGAGCAAAACGTTAGCCAGTTATTATCAGCAAGCATACGCTTGCGATCAGCAGCATTTTAACCAGTGTTTTTATTGTGGCTGTGAAGCGACAGAGCGCGACCATTGTCCGCCGCTGCATATGCTACAAAGCATTGTTGATTTAGGTGAAGAAGCTGATTTTATATCTATTCCTGCGTGTTATGAGTGTCATGCACTTTTACATAACGAAAGGCTGATGACGATTGATGAGCGTTTCACTAAAATGAAGAAAAAGCTTGCCACTAAATACGCAAAACCACTACGTGTTTATAACATGTGGGAAGAAAACGAACTTGGCGATATGAGCGATGAGTTTGCGCATAGTATTCAAGCGGGTATGAAATTAGGAAAAGAAGCCGCTGAGCGTTTAGCGTTTACTGGTTTTAGCTATGCCACAGAAGATGCCAAAGTAGCAGTACGTGAAAAAACAAAAGAGTTTGATGTAGAAGGCATGATATTTACCGACTTTAAAGAGGCGCTAAATTACTGCATTAATGATTTAAACGTACAAAAAAGTGACTTTTATAAAATTTTGGTTGAAGACTACCAAGGGGATTTTAATAAAGCGCTAAGCCAGTATCGTCATCGTCATGACAAAGTGACAGCGGCTAAAGACGGTAATACAATTATTAAAGATTTTTCAAAGCTACATAAGCAAAACTCTGATTTTGTAACGCGTACGGTTAAGCACTTTATTAGTAAAGATCCATCGCTTACAACCGAAGGTGCGCTTGAAAAGTTGTATAACAATTATATAAAGAAATAATTACAGATATTCATCTTAATTAACTGCGTTTTCACCTGTTTTTTTGGCTTTATTCCTTAGCTTTCGCTAAAGTAGCAAAAAAACAGGAGATCCAAACAACATGCAAAAATTTGCACCTTCTTTATTAGCAGTTGGCTTAGCTGCTGCACTTGTAGGTTGCCAAGAAAACGGCCCGCAAGACGATAAAATAACAATCAACAAAAATCCTTACCCAAGCACTTATCAGCCCGTTTCTACATCAAGCACACTTATTACAAATGCAACAGTACTTACAGGTACTGGTGAGCGTTTAGATGATGCTGATGTATTACTTGTTGATGGCAAAGTACAACAAGTTGGTAAAGACTTAGCTGCTACTGCTGATATTACAATTGATGCACAAGGCAAATGGGTAACACCGGGTATTATTGACGTGCATTCACATTTAGGTGCATACCCAAGCCCTTCGGTTGAGTCGCATCAAGATGGTAACGAAATGACAAGTCCTAACACTGCAGAAGTGTGGGTTGAGCATTCTGTTTGGCCACAAGATCCAGGCTTTAATCGTGCACGCGAAGGCGGCATTACTTCTCTACAAATTTTACCAGGCTCAGCTAACTTATTTGGTGGACGCGGCGTTACGCTTAAAAACGTCCCTGCACACACTATGCAAGGTATGAAATTTCCAGAGGCGCCGTATGGTTTAAAAATGGCGTGTGGTGAAAACCCTAAACGTGTTTATGGTCGTCAAGGTGTATTGCCTTCAACTCGTATGGGTAATATGGCTGGTTATCGTATGGCGTGGGCTGAAGCCGCTGAATACAAACGTGCATGGGATAAGTACGATGCCGATTATGAAGCAGGTTTAAACCCAGAAGCACCAGTACGTGATATTAAACACGATACGCTTCGTGGTGTGCTTGAGGGCGAAGTACGTATTCATAATCATTGTTATAAAGCTGAAGAAATGGCAATGATGATTGACCTGTCAAAAGAATTTAATTACGACGCGGGTACATTCCATCACGGTGTAGAAGCATATAAAATTGCAGACCTACTTGCTGAGAATGGCTCGTGTGCTGCACTTTGGCCAGACTGGTGGGGTTTTAAAATGGAAGCCTACGACATGGTTCAAGAAAACGTAGCTATTGTTGATGCTGTTAAAAATTCATGTGCAGTTGTTCACTCAGATTCAGATACTACTATTCAGCGCTTAAACCAAGAAGCTGGCAAGGTTATGTACCGTGCTAACGAAAATGGTTTTGATATTTCTGAGCAACACGCTATTAAATGGATCACGGCTAACGCTGCTAAGTCGTTAGGTATTGATGACAAAACAGGTTCACTAGAAGCGGGTAAGCAGGGCGATGTTGTTATTTGGAATCAAAGCCCATTTAGTGTTTATGCTAAAGCTGAACAAGTGTTTGTTGATGGTGCAAAAGTTTACGATAGAAACGACAGCGCGTATCAAGCAACAAGTGATTTTATGTTAGGTCAACAATAAGGAGCACCCAGAATGAAAAATTTATCACGTTCGTTTTCGCTTTCTCTGGTTGCTGCAGGATTATTAGCATCTGGTGCTGTAAGCGCACAATCGCTAGCAATTATTAATGCAACATTACATACGTCATCTGATCAAGGTGTATTAGAAGCAGCAAGCATTGTAATGACAGATGGTAAAATCACAGCGATTAACCCAACTGAAATTAAAGTAGATCAAATTATTGATGCAAAGGGCCAAATTGTAACCCCTGGCTTTATTGCAAGTGTAAATCAACTTGGTTTAGTTGAAGTAAGTGCAGTTGCAGGCTCTCGCGATGCAGGCGAGGAAAAAGCCGGTATTGATTTTGACGTAAGTCTTGCTTACAACGCACATTCAAGCTTAATACCTTACGCTCGTAAAGGCGGTGTAACACGCGATGTCATTACCCCTCATGGTGGTGATAGCATTTTTTCAGGCCTTGCGAGTGTTGTTGATTTAAGTGGTAGTTTTGATAGCGACATGCAAAAACAAGCGGCTTTAATTGTTTACTTAGGTGAGCGCAGTAAAGGCTCTCGCGCTTTCACTTTGCAAACACTTATTAATAAACTTGATGAGCACAAAACTAAAGCTGGTAAAAAAGCTAAAAAAGATGATGACAAGCCAAGTACTGAAGACAAAGTAATGGCAAAAGTACTCAGTGGCGAAATGCCATTAGTGGTTGGCGTATCACGTGCGGCGGATATTATTGAGCTTATTAAAGTAAAAGAGCAATTTGGTATTAACTTAGTACTTAACGGCGCACAAGACGCTGTTGTAGTTAAAGAGCGCGTTGCTAAAGCAAATATCCCAGTGATTATTAGTGCAATGGACAGCTTACCAGCAAGTTTTGATTCGCTTCATGCGAGTTTAGATAATGCAGGTGTGCTAGAAAAAGCAGGCGTTAAAGTATTATTAACGGTAGGTGGTGATGCAAGTCACAACATTTATCAGCTGCGTTTTGATGCTGGTAATGCAGTATCGTATGGTATGAGCCAAGAAGGTGCGTTAAAAGCGGTTACATCAAACGTTGCTGATGTATTTGGCATTAATGCAGGTAGTCTTGAAGTAGGTAAAGCTGCTGATGTAGTAATGTGGAGTAATGACCCGTTTGAACTAAGCAGCCACGTGAACAAAATGTTTATTAATGGGGTTGAGGTTTCTACACAATCTCGTCAAGATAAACTGCGTGACCGTTATACAACTGATTCCAAAATGCCACGTGCATATACTAAGTAATTAGAATTTAAATCACTTAAATAGTTTTGGTTAATCAAAAAGGTCGCTATCTAATGATAACGACCTTTTTTATTGGCGTAAAAAAGCCGCTTACTTTTACAAGTAAGCGGCTTTTAAATTTAAACTAATATTTATACTAATTTAGCAAGAATATCGTTAAATGTAGTGCTTGGACGCATCGCTTTAAAGGCTGCATCATCGTTAGGCTGGAAGTAACCGCCTAAATCAACTGCAGGGCCTTGCGCATCGTTAAGTTCACTTACGATTTGTTCTTTATTAGACTCAAGGTCGCTAGCAATTTGAGTAAACTGTGCTTTAAGTTCACTGTCATCATTTTGCTTAGCAAGTTCTTGTGCCCAGAATAAAGATAGGAAGAAATGAGAACCACGGTTATCAATTTCTTTCACTTTACGTGAAGGAGACTTGTTTTCTGCTAAGAAAGTGCCTGTCGCTTTATCAAGTGTATCAGCAAGTACTTGTGCCTTGTCGTTACCCGTAGTTACGCTTAGGTGCTCAAGAGATGCAGCAAGTGCTAAAAATTCACCTAAAGAATCCCAACGTAAGTGGTTTTCTTTTTCGAATTGTTGAACATGCTTAGGTGCAGAACCACCCGCGCCAGTTTCAAATAAGCCACCACCGTTCATAAGTGGAACAATTGAAAGCATTTTAGCACTCGTACCTAGCTCTAAAATTGGGAATAAATCTGTAAGGTAATCACGTAAAACGTTACCTGTTACAGAAATAGTATCTTTACCTTCTTTAATACGCGCTAGTGAGAACAACGTTGCTTCAAGCGGTGCTAAAATTTGAATATCTAGGCCAGCTGTATCGTGATCTGGTAGGTATTTATTTACTTTTTTGATTAGCTCTGCATCATGTGCACGGTTTTCGTCTAACCAGAAAATAGCTGGAACGCCTGTTGCGCGTGCACGATTTACTGCAAGCTTAACCCAATCTTGGATTGGTGCGTCTTTAACCTGACACATGCGCCAAATATCGCCTTGCTCAACACTGTGCTCAAGTAATGTATTACCATTTGCATCAACAACACGGATAGAACCGTCAGCTTTAGCTTCAAACGTTTTATCGTGTGAACCGTATTCTTCAGCTTTTTGAGCCATAAGGCCAACGTTAGGTACGCTACCCATAGTTGTTGGATCAAACGCGCCATTTACTTTACAAAAATCAATAGTTGCTTGGTAAATACCTGAGTAACAACGATCTGGAATTACAAAGCTAGTGTCTTGTAACTTACCATCGTTATTCCACATTTGACCGCTTGAACGGATTGCAGCAGGCATAGAAGCATCGATGATCACGTCACTTGGTACGTGTAGGTTTGTAATGCCGCGGTCAGAATCAACCATAGCAATAGCAGGGCGGCTAGCGTAAACAGCTTGAATGTCTGCTTCGATTTCTTCGCGCTTAGCATCGTCTAATGTTTGAATTTTAGAATATACATCGCCTAAACCATTATTTACATCAACACCTAGCTCTTCAAAAAGCTCACCGTGTTTAGCAAATACATCTTTGTAGAATACTTTTACAGCGTGACCAAAGATAATTGGATCAGATACTTTCATCATTGTCGCTTTCATGTGAAGCGAGAATAAAACACCTTTTTCTTTAGCAGCGTCAATTTCAGCAGCTAAGAAAGCTTGAAGCTTAGAAGCGCTGATGCTTGATGCATCAATAACTTCGCCAGCTAAAAGAGGCGTGCTTTGTTTAAGTACAGAAACAAAGCCGTTAGTTGCAACATGTTCAATACGTACATCAGTGGCTGTATCAACAGTTACTGACTTTTCTGAACCAAAGAAGTCGCCTTCGCTCATGCTTGCAACATAAGACTCTGAATCTTTGCTCCACGCACCCATTGAATGCGGGTTGTTACGTGCATATTCTTTTACAGAACCTGGTGCACGACGATCAGAGTTACCTTCACGTAGTACTGGGTTTACTGCACTGCCTTTGATTTTGTCGTAAGCAGCTTGAATTGCTTTTTCTTCATCATTTTTAGGTTCAACAGGGTATTCTGGAAGAGCGTAACCTTTTGCTTGAAGCTCTTTAATTACAGCGCGAAGCTGTGGTACAGATGCACTGATGTTTGGTAATTTGATGATGTTTGCTTCTGGTGTTTTAGCAAGCTCGCCAAGTTCAGCAAGTGCATCACCAATGCGTTGTTCTTGTGTTAAATAATCAGGGAAGCTAGCAATTACACGACCTGCTAATGAGATATCGCGAGTTTCAACTTCAACACCGGCCGCATTTGTATATGCTTGGATGATCGGTAGCAACGAGTAAGTTGCTAGTGCCGGAGCTTCGTCCGTTTTTGTATAGATAATTTTTGATGTCATCATCATTCCTAGATAGTAGACCGAAAAGGTCTTATTCAACAATGCAAAGAAAATCATTACTAATGAGTGAGTACATATTATTAAACAAGTTAATGAATACATACGCTCGTAATGAATAGTTTGTTAGGTGTTGGTACTCAGCGTTGCTCTTTTATAAAAGCAGAATAGTCACACCTGACGAACTGGAATTGTATTTATAGCTAAAAAATTAACAAAAATAAATCAGCCTTTAGCCTAGTACATATAAAAGAGGCGACAAGTTGGATTAGTTGCTGCGTTAATACGCAATTTTTAGCACCAAGAGTGTAACAAGCTTAAATAAAAAGGGCTAGAGGCTGAGCATGCCCAATAAGCAGTTAAACAATCAACTCTTAGAACATTGGGGTATATAAAATAAATTCAAGGAAAAGGGTTGAATTTGAATGAAAAGAGGCAATAAATAGGGGAGAAGAGATAAGTTAGTATGCTTAAGGAATTAAGCGAGGATCTTAAAAGGTCACTCGCTTTAGTCGAACAAAACAATAGTCACTCAATAATGTCACCATCTGGGGCAATATTTTTAGCGTGTAGACCTTTAGGTCCTTGTTCTAATTCGAATGTTACATCTTGACCAGCTTTAAGCGTTTTATAACCGTCCATTACAATTGTTGAGTAATGAGCGAAAATATCATTCTCGCAGCCGTCTTCTACGATGAAACCAAAACCTTTGGCGTTGTTGAACCATTTAACTTTACCGCAAGCCATACTTCTACATCCTTCAATAAGTTGACTAATTTAGTTATTCTAAATTGTATTATTTGCTAGACTGACTAAGGTTTAATCAATCTACGTTTGACTGTAGTTTATTTAGCCAACCAGTCAAGTGTTTTGAGTTATTTTTTTAACATTTTATTTATTTTTTATTCAAGTTTGCTTGAGTTACAAAGACAAGACTATATTTAATTATGAGTGGTATGAAAGATTCAGGTGTTATCGATACAGTTCGCGACAGCGAAAAGCAAAAGCTACAGCCGCCGCGAAAATATAAAGTTGTTTTAAATAACGACGACTACACGCCGATGGACTTTGTAATAGAAGTTTTAACGACGTTTTTTAATATGGATAGCGATAGAGCAACCGACGTGATGCTTCAGGTTCATGAAAAAGGTAAGGGTATATGTGGTGTTTACAGCGCTGACGTAGCCCACACCAAAGCTGAACAAGTTAACCGCTACGCGCGTGATAACGAGCATCCACTGCTTTGTAGTTGTGAGCAGGAATAAATACCAATTTAATACAATTGGTATAAATACCAATTAGGGTGATCAAACATCCGATTGTTGTGGTATAAATTATTATCTCAGTAAGGGGTTGCCAATGCTAAACAAAGACTTAGAACTCACATTAAATGCCGCGTTTCGTGAAGCGCGCACTCGCCGTCATGAGTTTATGACCGTAGAGCACCTTTTACTTGCGCTGTTAGATAATCCTTCTGCAGGAGAAGCCCTAAATGCGTGTGGTGTTAATATTTCTGGTTTAAAAACCGAATTATTAGAATTTATTGACGAAACAACACCCGTCATTCCAGATTTAGAAGAAGAGCGTGAAACTCAGCCAACACTTGGCTTTCAACGTGTATTACAACGCGCTGTGTTCCATGTGCAATCGTCAGGTAAAAATGAAGTCACTGGCGTGAATGTGCTAGTTGCTATTTTTTCTGAGCAAGAAAGCCAAGCTGTATATTTACTTAAAAAGCATGATGTATCGCGTTTAGACATCGTTAACTTTATTTCTCATGGTATTTCTAAAGCAGATGATGAATTAGGTAACGACAGCGACGATATTCATGATGAAGTGCAAGAAGTTCAAAATGAAGAAGCAAGCAAGCTAGATAGCTTTACAACTAACTTAAACGTTCAAGCTCGTGAAGGTAACATTGACCCACTGATCGGACGCGACAGCGAAGTAGAGCGCACAGTACAAGTATTGTGTCGTCGTAAAAAGAATAACCCATTACTTGTTGGTGAAGCGGGCGTTGGTAAAACAGCCATTGCTGAAGGCTTAGCGTATCGCATTGTTAATAAGCAAGTACCAGAAGTAATTGCAGATGCTGTTGTGTACTCGCTAGATATGGGTGCATTGCTTGCGGGTACTAAATACCGTGGCGACTTTGAAAAGCGCTTTAAAAGCTTACTAAAAGAGCTGCAAGCTGAGCCAGGCTCTATTTTATTTATTGATGAAATACATACCATAATCGGTGCCGGCGCGGCGTCTGGTGGTGTTATGGACGCATCAAACTTGCTTAAACCACTCCTTTCAAGTGGTAAGCTACGTTGTATGGGTTCAACAACTTACAATGAGTATAAAAATATTTTTGAGAAAGACCGTGCATTAGCACGTCGCTTTCAAAAAATTGATGTACTTGAGCCAAGTGTTGCCGATACTACTAAAATATTAAACGGCTTAAAAGAGCGTTACGAAGAGCACCATGGTATTCGTTACACTCAAAAAGCACTAAAAGCAGCTGCAGAACTCAGTGCTAAATACATTAATGAGCGCCACTTGCCAGATAAAGCCATTGATGTAATTGATGAAGCCGGTGCAAGTCAGCGCCTGCAACCTAGCTCTAAACGTAAAAAAACCATTGGCGTGGCTGATATAGAACTAATTATATCTAAAATGGCACGTATCCCAGCGCAAAGCGTCTCGTCGACAGATAAAGAAACGCTTAAAAACTTAGACCGTAACCTTAAAATGCTCGTGTTTGGGCAAGATCAATCTATTGACGCACTTACATCAGCTATTCGTTTATCTCGCTCTGGTTTATCGAGCGAAGAAAAGCCAGTAGGTTCGTTTTTGTTTGCAGGGCCTACCGGTGTGGGTAAAACAGAAGTAACTAAGCAGCTTGCTAAATGTATGGGTGTTGAGTTTATTCGTTTTGATATGTCGGAATATGTAGAACGCCATGCAATTAGTCGATTAATTGGTGCGCCACCAGGGTATGTTGGTTTTGAGCAAGGTGGTTTATTAACAGAAGCAGTTATTAAAAATCCACATGCTGTTGTACTTTTAGATGAGATTGAAAAAGCGCATCCAGACATTTACAACATTTTGCTACAGGTTATGGATCACGGTACGTTGACCGATAATAATGGGCGTAAAGCTGACTTTAGAAATGTAGTGGTTGTAATGACTACCAATGCGGGCGTTCAAGAAACTACGCGTAAGTCGATTGGTTTTACAGAGCAAGATCATACGCACGATGCAATGGGTGCAATTAATAAAGTATTTTCACCAGAATTTAGAAACCGTTTAGATAACATCATTTGGTTTAATCACCTTGAACGTGAAGTTATTTTACTGGTGGTTGATAAGTTTATTGTGGAACTGCAAGCGCAGCTTGATAAAAAATCAGTTAACCTTGAGCTTACGTCTAAAGCACGTGAGTGGTTGGCAGATAAAGGCTACGATAAAGCTATGGGTGCACGTCCAATGGCACGTGTTATTCAAGAAGAGCTTAAAAAGCAATTAGCTAACGAAATACTGTTTGGTGAACTTGTTGATGGCGGTACGGTTAAAGTATCAGTTAAAGACAAGAAGATTCGCTTTGATTACGAGAGTAATTTAACACCAGCGTAAAACGTTAATTAAATAATTTAGTTAAATAAAATGGCCCGCTACATAATAGCGGGCCATTTTTTTTTGCTTTTTTTATAGGCAACAAAAAACCCAGCAAAAACTGGGCTTTTTGTTTATTAAATGTAATTGCTAGTCAATGTCTATCAATTACATTTAATAAACGCTTAAAGCTAGTAAAACACTAGCCAAAAACTAAATCTCGTTTACGCACTTACTTAGCGAGCACGGAATACGATACGACCCTTTGATAAATCGTAAGGAGTCATTTCTACCGTTACTTTATCGCCGGTTAAAATACGGATATAGTTTTTGCGCATTTTGCCTGAAATATGAGCCACAACTACGTGACCATTTTCTAGCTCAACTCGGAACATTGTATTTGGTAAAGTATCAAGGACTGTCCCTTGCATTTCGATTACGTCTTCTTTCGCCATGTTTAGCGTAACACCTCTTTAATAGTTAAACGCTGCAGATTTTGCCCAAAATACTCCAATAAGTAAAGGCGCAGGGGCTATATTTGCAAATTAAATAGCCACCCACTCATCATTGAGCTGTTTTTGAGCAGGTAAAAACTGAGTTTTGTACTTCATTTTGTCGCATTCATCAATTTGATAGCCCAAGTACACGTATTGCTTATTTTGCTCTTTAGCAAACTTTAGCTGCTCTAATATCATCACAGAGCCTAAACTATAGTGTTCAAAGTCGGGGTCGAAAAAGGTATAAATTGCAGAAATAGCGCTATTCATACAATCAGTTACGGCAACTGCGACTAAAGTATCTTGGTGCCACAGTTCAATAAATGTGATCTTGAGCCAACTACAAAGCAAAAAACTTTGAAACTGTTCTTTTTCAGGAGGATACATACTTCCATCCTGATGACGCATCGTTATGTACTTGCTATAAAGTGGATAGTACTCAGGTCGCTCTTGCGTTGAATATTTTACCTCAAACTGTGTTTTTGCTTTGTTTAGTTTACGTTTTTGCGATTTTGAGGGCATAAAGTCTTGTGCTAATACACGTACAGAACTACATGCGCTGCATATTGGGCAGTGCGGACGGTATATTTGGTTACCACTGCGACGAAACCCTAAGCCTAATAATGACTCAAATTTGTCGGTGCTGTAGCAACTGGGATCAAGAATAACTAAAAGTTGCTCTTGTCTGTTGGGTAAATAACTACAGTCAAACTCTTGGGTTAAACCAACACGTGCAGGAAGTTGCTCATTCATAGATTGCGTCAAGTTCTTGTGGCTCCCACATAATAGGGTTAACAGTATAGTTATGTGCAGCTTTTAGTTTAGTCAAAAATGTGGAACGGGGGATTACTTGTGCACCCAGGGTCATTAAATAAGGGTTTTCTAACTGGCAATCAATAAAATGTGCATTATGGCGTTTAAGCCAATTTACCAGTGCCCACATAGCAAGCTTAGAGCAATTGGTTTGATGATGAAACATCGACTCACCACAAAACACACCATTTTGCATTATGCCGTATAAGCCACCTGCAAGCTCTCCGTTACTCCATACCTCTAAACTATGTGCAATGCCAGCATTGTGTGCATTAACGTAAGCGTCGAGCATGTCAGAGGTGATCCAGGTGCCATCGGTATCAAGGCGTTGATCGCGACAGGCTTCTATCACCTCTTCAAAGGCATTATTAATGGTTACTCTTACAGGGTGCTTTTTTAAATGTTTACGCAGGCTCTTACTTATATGAAAATCATTAAGCTCAAAAATGCCTCGCTCGCTGGGCGACCACCACATAATAGGCTCATCTTCACTAAACCAAGGGAATACTCCGCTTTTGTAGGCATTACTTAGGCGAGGCAAACTCAAATCTCCGCCAATTGCTAACAAGCCATCAGGGGATTCTAATGCGTATTCCGGATTGGGGAATGCTATATCGTTTTCGCTTAATTGGTATAGCTGATTTCTCATACAGTACTTATTTTATAATTGATCGTAAAAGTGTAACTATATTTTAGGCATAAAAAAAGGGCTGAATAATCAGCCCTATAATAATTTATTTAATTGCTTATAAATTATCTAAGAAACGCTCTGCATCAAGGGCAGCCATACAGCCTGTACCCGCAGATGTGATTGCTTGACGGTAAATGTGGTCAGACACATCACCTGCAGCAAAAACGCCTTCTACGCTTGTTTGAGTTGCGTTGCCGTGAAGACCAGACTCTACAACTAAGTAGCCATCTTTCATTTCTAGTTGACCAACAAACATATCAGTATTTGGCTTGTGGCCAATAGCAATAAATACGCCTGCTAAATCTAGCTCTTCAGTTGCATCAGAGTGTGCATCTTTAATACGAACGCCGGTTACGCCCATTTGGTCGCCTAATACTTCGTCAAGCGTGCGGTTGTAATGCATTACAACGTTACCGTTTGCTGCTTTTTCAGCAAGGCGGTCAGCAAGTATTTTTTCACTGCGGAAACTGTCACGACGATGAATAACATGTACTTCGTCAGCAATGTTAGATAAGTAAAGCGCTTCTTCAACCGCTGTATTACCACCACCAACAACCGCTACTTTTTGACCTTTATAGAAAAAGCCGTCACACGTAGCACATGCCGAAACACCACGGCCTTGGAAGTTAGTTTCAGACTCTAGGCCTAAGTATTTAGCAGAAGCACCGGTTGCAATGATTAATGCATCACATGTGTAAGTACCTTGGTCGCCAGTTAGTTTGAAAGGGCGCTTAGATACATCTACTTTATTGATGTGATCGAATATGATTTCAGTTTCAAAGCGCTCAGCGTGCTCTTTCATACGATCCATTAACGCAGGACCTGTTAAACCGTGTGCATCACCAGGCCAGTTTTCAACTTCAGTTGTGGTTGTTAATTGGCCACCTTGTTGAATGCCTGTAATTAAAACAGGGTTTAAATTTGCACGTGCTGCATATACTGCGGCAGTATAACCAGCTGGGCCAGAGCCTAAAATTAGTAGCTTACAATGTTTTGCTTCAGTCATTATTTTTCCTAAACGTTTAATACGGTGTTCAATATGCTCATTAATGCGCTTGATTCTAAGAAAAACAAGGCAGATGTAAACAAAATCCGCGATTATTTTTTTTATCAAATCGAAAAGCTGTGCAGTATTGTGTACTAGAGCTCTGTGCTTTTACAGTTAAAATGCCTAAGTAGCTCAATAAATAGACTAACAGGCAACAAAACAGCGTTATTTCATGACCCCTTTGATTTTTTTTGTTATGTTTTACCTAATTTTATTTGTCACTGATAGATTATGTGACCTAAGCAAATAGGCAACTATGTTATTTTGGCAGGAAAAACCCGCATTCGGGTTGACTTCAAAAGACGTTAACGTCTTAACCAATGCGCAAGATTACCGAACGCAATTGCTACGCTTGATAGCGAACGCAAAAAAACGAATTTATATTACTGCGTTGTATTTACAAGATGACGAAGCAGGTCGCGAAATTTTAGAAGCGCTGCATCGTGTGTCATTGGCAAACCCCGCACTTGAGGTAAAAGTGCTGGTGGATTTTCATCGTGCGCAACGTGGATTAATTGGCGCTGATAAATCAGACGGTAACGCAAGTTTATACTGTGACGATTTAGAAAAGTTTAAATCGAACGTACAAGTTTATGGCGTACCTGTAAAAGCTAAAGAATTATTTGGCGTATTGCATTTAAAAGGTTTTGTAATTGACGACACCTTACTTTACAGCGGCGCAAGCTTAAATAACGTGTACTTGCAATACAACGAGCGCTACAGGCTCGATCGTTACTTTTTGATAACGCAGAGCGAACTGTGTGACTCAGTAGTTGATTTTATTGAGACAAAGCTACTTTCATCAGTGGCCGTGCCACGCATTGACACACGACCGCTTAAGCGTTTGCACGACTTTAAGCTTGATCAAAAGCAATTAATGCGCGATTTAAAAGTCGCAAGTTATAACGCAGCAGAGCAGCTAAATACGCAAGCATTAGGTATTCGTTTGTTTTTAGGGCTCGGGCGTCGTAATAACGAGTTAAATCGTTTAATAAAAGCGTTATTTGATACAACAGAGCAAGAGCTTGTGTTGTATACGCCATACTTCAATTTTCCGGCACCGCTTATGCGATCGCTGCGCCGATTATTAAAGCAAGGCAAGCAAGTGACTATTGTTGTAGGCGATAAAACAGCAAATGACTTTTATTTACCGCCAAGCGAGCCGTTTAGTAAAATAGGGGCATTACCTTATTTATACGAAACTATTTTGCATAAATTTGTAAAAACGCAAAAGCGCCATATCGATAACGGTAATTTAAATGTGTATCTGTGGAAAGATGAAAGCAATTCGTTTCATTTAAAAGGTATTTGTTCAGATAGAACAAAACATTTACTGAGCGGGCATAACTTAAATCCGCGTGCATGGGGTCTTGATATCGAAAACGGTATTTTAATAGAAGATCCAGAGCAAACAATTATGGATGCTATTGATAACGAAAAGCAGGAAATTTTACAACACTGCCGACGTTTAACAGGCCCAGATGATTTAGAAACTATGGATGATTACCCGCAGCCAGTTAAAAAACTACTTGGCCAAGCTAAGCGCGTAAAAGTAGATTTTATAATTAAGCGTTTTATCTAAATAAGTTTATCTAAATAAGCTTATATAAATCTGAAATTTAAATACAAAAAAAGCAGCTAATTAGCTGCTTTTTTTATGGGTTGTAGTTAGGTAGCTACATTACTTAATACCAACCTAACTACAAAACGCTAAATTATGCGTTTTCTACCGCTGTGCGTGGGTCAACATATTCCATGTTGAACGCTTCTGCTACTTCTTTGTAAGTTACTTGGCCTTTAATTACGTTTAAGCCTTTTAAGAAGTGAGCGTCATCTAGTAACGCCTTTTTATAACCTTTGTTTGCAAGGTTAATGATGAAAGGCAATGTTGCATTGTTAAGTGCAAACGTAGATGTGCGTGGAACAGCACCTGGCATGTTAGCAACACAGTAGTGAACAACTTCATCAACGATGAAAGTAGGATCAGCATGCGTTGTTGCTTTAGAAGTAGCAATACAGCCACCTTGGTCGATTGCAACGTCAACAATTGCAGAACCAGGTTTCATTGCTTTAATGTGCGCAGCAGTGACTAGTTTAGGTGCAGCTGCACCTGGAATTAGCACGCCACCAATTACTAAATCAGCTTCTAGCACGTGTTTTTCTAATGCATCAGCAGTTGAGTAGATAGCGCGTACTTTATTACCAAACTGAGCGTCTAGTGCACGTAATACATCAATGTTACGATCAAGTATTACTACGTTTGCGCCTAAGCCAACGGCCATAAGTGCAGCGCTACGGCCAACCATGCCGCCGCCAATAATAACTACTTTAGCTGGCTCAACGCCTGGTACGCCACCAAGTAACATACCACTGCCTTTATTTATTTTTTCAAGCGCTTGCGCACCCGCTTGAATAGACATACGACCAGCAACTTCGCTCATAGGAGCAAGAAGCGGTAAACCACCGCGAGAGTCAGTTACAGTTTCGTATGCAATACAAATAGCTTTGCTTTTTACAAGGTCTTCAGTTTGTGGAAGATCAGGTGCAAGGTGTAAGTAAGTGAAAAGAATTTGGTCTTCACGTAACATTGCACGTTCAACAGCTTGTGGTTCTTTTACTTTTACAATCATGTCTGCTTTAGCGAAAACGTCAGCAGCAGTTGCTAAAATTTCAGCACCCGCTAGCGTGTAATCTTCGTTAGTAAAACCAATACCCATGCCTGCATCAGTTTCTACAATCACTTGATGACCGTGGTTTACTAATTCACGAACACTCGCAGGAACCATACCTACACGGTATTCATGGTTTTTAATTTCTTTAGGAACACCAATAATCATATCATTTGCCTTATTAAGAACGGATTAACATTTTTCACTATTATATTCATCATAAGCCCGTGTGTCTCACCTTTTTTAAAGTCAAATCTAGTGTTATCATCTATATAACAAAAATAAACAGCATAAAAAACTAGTTGGCACTATGCATCAGTTATTAGATAGAATTGACCGTAAAATTTTAATGGAATTACAGCACGATGGACGCCTTTCAAATGTTGAACTGGCCAGACGAGTTGGCCTAAGCGCCACGCCCTGTCTGGAGCGAGTGAAAAAGCTAGAACGAGAAGGCTACATACTTGGCTATAAAGCAGTGGTCGATCCAGCTAAGCTTGGGCAAGGTTTATCGGTGTATGTAGAAGTAACAATTACTAAAACATCTCCCGACGTATTTGATGAGTTTAGTGCAGCCGTTAAAAAGCACGAAGAAATTATCGAATGTCATTTAGTATCGGGTAATTTTGATTTTTTACTTAAAACGCGCGTAAATGATATGTCAGAATACCGTGGTGTATTAGGTGACATATTATTAAAATTGCCTAACGTTAGTGAAAGCCGAACTTATGTAGTGATGGAAGAAGTAAAAGGTGAAGAAGGCGTAATTATTCGTCCTTATATTACTTAAGGTTATTTATATTAGCTTGCGTCATTTGCTTATATCAGCTCAAATTATAAAAACTTGTTCATAATCAGGCCATCAAGGTTAAGATAAAGTGCAACAAATTGCATTTCCTGCTAAGGTATTTCACTGCTAAGTAAGTGTGAATAAAAATAGAATAATAAAGAGGAATAGGGAACTATGCGCCTAAACGGTGTGCAAAGACTATTAGAAACTGGGCTGATTATCAGCACCTTTACGGCAATATTTATTTTATGTGCCTTGATCAGCTTTGATCCAGCAGATGCTGCATGGTCGCAAACTAGTTTTAGCGAAGTAAGCAATATCACAGGAGCAGCCGGTGCATGGATAGCCGACATTTTATTACTCACCTTTGGTTGGTTGGCTTACTTAGTGCCAGCGGCCATTCAGCTATTTGGCTACTTGCTATTTAAACAACCTCACCGCATTTTACAGCTTGATTACACCACCTTAGCGCTGCGTGTTATTGGTTTTGCTTTATTTATTACCTCAGCTACCGCTATTAGTAGTATCAATTTTGACGATATTTATAATTTTTCCTCTGGTGGGGTAGTGGGCGATGTTATTGCATCAGCCATGATGCCTGCGTTTAACTTTACCGGCACCTCTATATTATTGCTGTGTTTCTTTTTTGCAGGGCTTACCTTATTAACAGGTGTATCGTGGGTTGATTTTGTAGATTACCTTGGCGATTTAATGGTTAGGTTTTACCGCTTTATTGTATCGTACGCAAAAGGTTGGATGCACCGAGAACACGCTGCGGGCAAGGCAAATAATGATGACGAAGTAGACGCCCATTTTGAAGACGATATAAAAGAGCAAATAGAGCTGCCTACATCAGCAAAAAAAGCAGATAAACAAAAAGCAATTAATAAACCGCAAACACCGTTTAATGAGCCACAAATTAGTGACGATTTTATGCCGTTTGACGAGCTTGACGACATACTCGATCAAGAAATTGGCTTTAGCGCCATAGACGACGAACCAATGGACACGGCCGCTGCATTAAACGCGCTTGACCAAAGCCCAGTTGTAGAGCCAGAAAAACCAGTTACAACAGTGGTATCACCAGCAAGACCAATGCCTAAATCAAAAGCGCAATATCAACCACCGCCAACGGCTAAAGAAAAGTTTGAGCAATTATTAACGCAAGAACCACCACCGGGGCCATTACCGTCGCTCGATTTACTCGACAGACCGGACAAAGCTAAAAACCCAATTTCGCAAGAAGAGCTCGATACAGTATCGCGCCTAGTAGAGACAAAACTACTCGACTTTAACGTACAAGCTAAAGTTGTAGCGGTATACCCAGGCCCTGTTGTTACACGCTTTGAGCTAGATTTAGCGCCAGGTATTAAAGTGTCTAAAATTACGGGCTTGGCTAAAGATTTAGCCCGTTCGCTTTCGGCAATTAGTGTGCGTGTTGTAGAAGTTATACCGGGTAAAACATATGTTGGTATTGAGCTTCCTAATAAACACCGCGAAATAGTACGTTTGTCAGAAGTAATAAACGCGCCTAAATTTGAGCAAAATCCATCCCCGCTTACCATGGTGCTAGGTAAAGATATTGCTGGTCAGCCGGTATGTGCTGATTTAGGTAAAATGCCACACTTATTGGTGGCCGGTACAACCGGTTCAGGTAAATCAGTGGGCGTTAATGTTATGATAGTAAGCTTGTTGTACAAATCGGGTCCTGACGATGTACGTATGATTATGATTGACCCTAAAATGCTTGAGCTATCAGTATACGAAGGCATTCCGCATTTATTGTGTGAAGTAGTCACCGACATGAAAGAAGCCGCTAACGCACTGCGTTGGTGTGTAGGCGAGATGGAACGTCGTTATAAATTAATGTCGGCTTTGGGTGTGCGTAACTTAAAAGGTTACAACCAAAAAGTGCTTGATGCCAATGAAGCGGGTTACCCGATTCTAGACCCATTATTTAAAGACACCGATGGCATGAAAGAAGGCCCAGATGAACTTGGTAAGTTACCAAGTATTGTTGTAGTAATTGACGAATTTGCTGACATGATGATGATTGTTGGTAAAAAAGTAGAAGAGCTGATTGCCCGCATAGCCCAAAAAGCACGTGCGGCAGGTATCCATTTAATACTGGCAACGCAGCGCCCTTCGGTAGATGTAATAACCGGTTTAATTAAAGCAAATATACCAACGCGTATGGCGTTTCAGGTATCAAGTAAAATAGACTCGCGCACGATACTTGACCAACAAGGCGCAGAAAACTTACTGGGTATGGGCGATATGCTTTATTTACCACCAGGCACTAGTGTACCAGAGCGTGTGCATGGCGCGTTTGTAGACGACCATGAAGTACATGCCGTCGTAAACGATTGGAAAGCGCGTGCTAAGCCAAATTACGTTGATGAAATACTCAATGGTGATGCCAGTGAAGATATTTTATTGCCAGGTGAAGCAAGCGAAAATGCAGACGAAGAGAACGATCCGTTATACGACGAAGCCGTATCGTTTGTAATTGAAACCGGCAAGGTATCGGTATCGTCAGTGCAACGTAAATTACGTGTTGGCTATAACCGCGCGGCACGTTTAGTAGAACAAATGGAAACATCGGGTATCGTGAGTTCACCAGGTCATAACGGCGCTCGCGATGTATTAGTACCTAATGGAGCAAATTAATGAAAAAATTTAACGCCTTATTATTAGTGTTAGGCAGCGTACTTGCCGCACCAAGCTTTGCTGATGACAGCCAAGCATTACAAGACAGACTTGCTACTTTAAAAAGCTTTAAAGCGCAGTTTGCACAAAAAGTAACAGACAAAGAAGGCCAAGCTGTTATGCAAGGCGAGGGCACAATAGCGCTTCAACAGCCTATGATGATTCGCTGGCAGCAAACAAACCCAGACGATACATTATTTGTATCAAACGGCGATAAAACCTATTACTTCGACAGCTTTGCTGAGCAAGTAACAATTATGAAAACCAGCAGCCTAATCGACTCAACACCATTTGTGCTACTTACATCAAAAGACCCAGCACAGTGGGAAAAATACAGCGTACTTGCAACAAATACAGGCTTTAGTGTAACGCCAAATAAAGGCGTAGAAAGCCAAGTAGAACAACTTGATATAGCGTTTGCGGGTAACGAGCAAGGCCTTGCTAAACTAGTCGTTACCGACAACTCAGGGCAGCTATCGTCATTTACGTTTAACAATGCCCAAGTTAATACGCCGCTTGATAAAAGCACTTTTGAATTTACGCCTCCTGAAGGTGTTGAAATAGACGATCAGAGTAACGGTGAGTAATTTAGGATTTAATTTTGGGCCCGATGTACGGCCACTTGCTGCGCGTATGCGCCCCACAACGCTTGACGAGTACATTGGTCAGCAACACTTATTAAGTACTGATAAACCACTGCATCAAGCCATTGTCGCGGGGCGATGCCATAGTTTAATTTTATGGGGCCCGCCGGGTGTAGGTAAAACAACACTTGCGCAAATAATTGCCAACCATGCTGATGCCTCACTTATTCAAATGTCGGCGGTAACCGCAGGCGTAAAAGATATACGTGACAGCGTAACGCAAGCGCGCGATAACCTAGAAAGCCGTGGCCAACGCACCCTTATGTTTGTTGACGAGGTTCATCGCTTTAATAAATCCCAACAAGATGCGTTTTTACCGCACATAGAAGACGGCACCTTTATATTTGTAGGTGCAACCACCGAAAACCCATCGTTTGCCCTTAATAACGCTATATTGTCGCGTGCACGCGTGTATGTTTTAAAATCGCTTGCCGATACCGACTTATACACTGTAATAGAACGTGCACTTAAACAAGACGAGCAGCTAAGCCAAAAGCATATCACTATTGCCGACAACGCTAAAAAGGCACTGTGCCAAGCAAGTGGCGGCGATGCGCGTAAAGTACTTAATTTACTTGAACAAGCGGTTGATTTAACAACCGAGCAAGACGGTCAATACAATGTAGACGAGCACGTACTTAGCCAAGTGTTACCAACGCATTTAGCTAAATACGATAAAGGCGGCGATGAATTTTACGATTTAATATCAGCCTTTCATAAATCAGTACGTGGTAGCTCCCCCGATGGTGCGCTGTATTGGTATTGCCGAATTTTAGCCGGTGGTGGCGACCCTTTGTATGTAGCAAGGCGTTTACTTGCCATTGCAACAGAGGATATAGGTAACGCCGATCCGCGTGCGATGGAAGTAGCCTTAAATGCGTGGGACATATTTCAGCGAGTAGGCCCTGGCGAAGGCGAACGTGCAATTGCACAAGCCACATTGTATTTAGCCAGTGCACCCAAAAGTAATGCAATCTATATGGCGTTTAATCAAGCCAAAGCAGACGCTCAAAACGAGCCAAGTTACCCAGTGCCAGAGCATTTACGTAATGCCCCAACTAATTTAATGAAAGACTTAGGGTATGGCGCTGAGTACCGTTATGCGCATAATGAAGAAGGCGCATTTGCCGCAGGTGAAAAATATTTACCACCAGAAATGGACGGTAAAGAATATTACTTACCGAGCGAGCGCGGACTTGAACAAAAAATTAAACAAAAACTCGATTACCTAAAAGAGCGCGATGCGCAAAGCCCACTTAAACGATACGAAAATGATTAAACTTTATATGATGATCGCCCTTGGCGGAGCCTCAGGTGCGTGTTTACGGTTTTTTATTAGCGAAAGCATGCTAAAACTCCTCGGTAGGGGATTCCCTTTTGGCACGTTGACGGTTAATATTCTGGGTTCATTGTTAATGGGCATTTTGTACGGTTTGATAGATAAAGAAATTATCACCGCAAGCCCCGCCAAAACCCTTATCGGTATTGGCTTTTTAGGTGCATTAACCACCTTTTCAACATTCTCAATGGACTCGTTGTTGTTATTACAACAAGGTCACTTTATTAAAATGGCCCTCAATATCATCTTAAACGTGATGGTGTGTATTTTTATGGCTTGGCTGGGCCTTCAGCTAGTAATGCAAAAAGGTTAAAAAACTAACATGTTAGATTCTAAATTTTTACGTCAAGACATCGAACAAACTGCAGCACGTTTAGCGGCGCGCGGTTACGAACTCGATGTAGCGACGGTAACGGCACTTGAAGAAAAACGCAAAACATTACAAGTAAAAACGCAAGAACTTCAAAGTCAACGTAATGCAAGCGCAAAAGCAATTGGTCAAGCCAAAGCTAAAGGCGAAGACGCACAGCCACTACTTGATGCAGTGGCTAACTTAGGCAGTGAGCTAGACGCCGCTAAAACAGAGCAAGATGAAGTATTAGCCGCAATTAACGACATTGCTTTAGCAATTCCTAACTTGCCAGACGAGTCGGTACCAGCGGGTAAAGACGAAGACGACAACGTTGAAATTTTAACGTGGGGCACACCTAAAAAGTTTGATTTTGAAGTTAAAGACCACGTAGATGTAGGGCAAGACCTAAACGGCTTAGACTTTGAAATGGGCGTTAAAATTAGTGGCGCACGCTTTACTGTAATGCGTGGCCAAGTAGCGCGTATGCACCGTGCACTAACGCAATTTATGCTAGATACACACGCTGATAAAAACGGCTATACAGAAATGTATGTACCGTACTTAGTAAATAGCGCAAGCCTTTACGGCACGAGCCAACTACCTAAATTTGCGGGCGATTTATTCCACACATTAGGCCTTGTAAATGACGACGGCGAACAACAAGCCGGCTTTAGCTTAATTCCTACAGCTGAAGTACCACTTACAAACAGCGCCCGCGACGAAATTTACGATGAAAGCGATTTACCAATTCGCTTAGTTGCTCACACTCCGTGCTTTAGAAGTGAAGCAGGCAGCTATGGTCGCGATACACGTGGCTTAATTCGTCAGCACCAGTTTGATAAAGTTGAACTTGTACAGCTTGTAAAACCAGAAGACTCAATGGCAACGCTTGAAGAGTTAACAGGTCACGCAGAGCAAATACTACAAGCATTAGAACTTCCGTACCGTAAAGTAATTTTATGTATGGGCGACATGGGCTTTGGCTCAGCTAAAACATACGATTTAGAAGTATGGTTACCTGCGCAAGATACATACCGCGAAATTTCATCATGTTCAAACATGGCTGACTTTCAGGCGCGTAGAATGCAAGCACGTTTTCGTCGTGAAGGTGTTAAAAAGCCAGAGTTACTACATACACTAAATGGTTCAGGCTTAGCCGTTGGCCGTACACTAGTAGCCATACTAGAAAACTACCAACAAGCCGATGGCACAGTAGTAGTACCAGAAGTATTACGCCCATACATGGGTGGACTTGAAGTGATTGGTAAACAATAAAAATCAAGTTTAAGTTAAGCAAGCTTTAAGTTTGTAAATCTTAATTCGAAAGCCGCTGTTTGTAATGAACAGCGGCTTTTTTGTTTTAGGTTAAAGGCAAAAGCTTAGAGAAAAATTTAAGTTATCTTATTAATAACATCGCTTACACCTATTTTTATAGCTCATTACTTTTTTGTCCGATATTACTGATCTCTACCATTTTGGGGTATTTTTACATTAAGGAAACTTAAATATCGGCTAACTAGTTGTTTACAAGTCTTTATTAGCTGGTTAAATTAGAACCTTTGTAATATTTGGACATTTGTCGGTTTATAAAGCGACAAATGTCGGATACAAAGTTGTTAGGTTTTTTCGATGATCGAGGATATATGAAGAGTTTTCTACTGAAAGCATGGAAAGATCCAGTATGGAGTAAAGTAATTTCAGCTGGGTTAATATTTATTTTTGCAGCTTGTTTTACGTGGATATCCGGTCTTTGGCCTGAAGTAAAAAGCATAGTGTTTTATATTTTATCTTTGTTCGTATACGAAGTTGTAATCCCCGTTTGGGCTTTATGCCTAATTGTACCTTTTCTTGTACTACTTATCCCTTTCATTCACTCAAGAATACCTGATCGTGAGCCTGCTTTTATTAACTATAAAGCAGATCAAATTTTAGGAATTGATTGGTCGTGGAACTGGTCAAAGCCTAATTATCATAATGATAAATATTCTATCAGGGATCTTTATCCTCGTTGCCCTGATTGTAAATCTAGCTTAGAACTTAACGATTATTCAGGACAACTTGTGCATTGTATTAATGATGATTGCAAGTGGAAGTGGCAACAACAAGGTAATTTTGAAAATAGAATATCTCATTCATCCACTTTAAATAGTAAGGTTTGGAATATCATTGACAGAAAAATACACAACGGTGAATTCAAAACCTAACAAGCTGTTAAACAAGGACAAAATACAGTTGGCTTTTGCTCCTGCGTCGCTCATTTTAGCCAACTATATTTAGCCTGTTAACAGGGCGTTATGTTTTCAAGTAGCTTCCGGTGAAGCATATAATTATGAATGACGATATAGATTTTGAATGTGAACTTGAAATGGATTCCGACTTTAAACTAGATAGGTATTTTAACCGAATATATTCTAGTAAATTGAGAATTAGCAGACGAATTATTAGAATGGAAAGAACCTCTGCTTTAGCTTTACATAAATTTTCAAAAAAATTAGATTTAAATAATACCGAAGATCTTGCTTTAAGCTTAGAGTGGTTTTTAACTTGGAAGCTGAAAACAAAATGTGCCCCTGAAAAATTGTGGTGTGACGGCGTTGAGGAAATCAGTATTACTAAGATTGATAAATCTACTTTTAGTATTAATGGATTTTTATGGATTGGACCTGAGAGTAATATAAATAATATTATTAAAGAGAAATTTGTGGCTACTTTGTCTTTAAAGTCCACGGGTAAAAACTTTAAAGCTTATGAGTTTTTTATTAATTATAATGATTATTTTTTATCGGTAAAGAAAACATAACAAGCACTTCAAACGGAACAAAAACAGTTGGTTAGGTTCCGCTTCGCTTCACATTTTAACCAACTATTTTTGTCCGCTTAAGTGGGCGTTATACGTACAGGAGAGTTTTGTGCTTGATGAAATTATTTCTCAGCTCAAAGATAAAAAATCAACCAAACGACGCTCTGCGGCTAAGAAGTTACGTAAACTTAAAAGTATTGATGCAGGTTCATATCTATTAATTACTTTGGAAGAAGAAATTAAAGATTCGCGTACTTGGGAAACGCAATATCAAATGATTATGGCTCTTGGTGAGTCTAACTTTAAACCAGCATTAAGTTTTCTTAAATCATTAGTAAAGCATAACTTTGAAGCCACAATGATTTATGTTGCTATTGGTGATTCAATCCAACGATTATCAATGCAAAATGAACAAGACATTACCTCAGTATTTGAAGCTATAAAAACAGGTAATGATATGCTCGTGAGCGGTGCTATCCGTGCAATGGCAATGCTTAAAATAGTGCCTGACGACGATTCTATAGAAAATATCATTAATTATGCTATCGTTCAAAAGAAGAACGATGGCATAAACTTTTGGATATTAGCTGCGGCTCCGGGTTGGTCAGGGCAAAAAGTTCAGGAGTACCTTGATTATTGTTCAACTTCTAAACGTGACGAGATAATTAATGCAGTTGAGTTAGCTCGAAAAAACAAATATAAAAAATGGTTTCCGCTTTAAGTACGTATAACAAGACCTTCAAACGGACACAAACAGCTGGCTGTGCTCGTTCCTCGCTATTATAGCCAGCCATTTTTAGCCGCTTAGCAAAGCGTTAGCTGTATTGTCGTACTGTTGTGATTATATAATGTTACAGATTTGCCGTTGCTCAAAAAACGTTCTGCACATATATTTAATTGGTACTTAATTGTTTTAATAAGAGGGATTTATGAAAATATTACACAAATGGATAATTTTGGCGGGTTTATTATTAGCCGCTCTTATTTCGTATGGCTACGGATTTTCTCAAGGCATAGTTATCTTTGTTGTTTTAGGTGTGGCTTTGGAGCTTACATTTTGGTTTGGTGTTTTTGGTAAAAAGCAGCAATGTAACGAACACCCCCGCAACTAATCTACAGCTAACAACACGCCCTGAGGTGGACAGCAAACGCTAAAGCTCACTTTCCACCGCAAATTTTAACAGCGGTGATCCCTTACTTTTCAATGCAGTTAAGTAAGTTGATTCATCGTAGGGCGTATGTGTTTTCCAGCACCTAAATAGGATTCGTATCTACTTAAATGCCAATGATCTGATGATGGTATTATGAGGTTTTCCTTTGGCTTCTTGCTGCCGATAATATGCTTTTGCCCAAAATGAATAGCGCACAGATAATCCTGCCCATTCCACAAACGTTTGCCTTAACAACTTAGTGCATGATTACCGCCAGTGTATCCATTCCTTTTTGCCACTGCGTTCGGTTACTGGAGCAATGCCTGCGTATTGTTGTATGTCAGCGACGGAAAATTAATTAGACACCCATCCTAAAATTACTGTCAATAAAGACATGAATAAACTGACCTTATGGGATCAAACGAAAGTGAATACCTTTAGTTTACGCTGGGGCAACTGTATTGCCTTGTTCATAATATAGAAAAGCAGCAAAACACGATCCATTAAGAAGGGGAAGCACTCTTAACCTAAAATAAAGCAGCTCAAACATCCGTAATCCCTTCTAAAACGCCAGTTAAAACAATATCAAACACGTCTTTATATGCTGCGTAAAAATACAGTAATCGATTGAACCAAAATAGGAACTCAGCTATGGTTTGTTTATCAATAAAAAAATTTTAAAACGAGTTAATCTACAGGCTCGTTAGGTGAACAAGGCAGTTATGAGTAAATATTTACCATTATCTACTTTTCTATTTGAGCAAGAAGTTCGCTTTATTGCTTTAACGTTTTCAGAAATTGAGAGTATTTTAAATAATGATTTACCTGCAAGTGCTTATGAACATTCAGCGTGGTGGGCAAACTCTAGAACAAATGATTCGCATACGTGGGCGCATTTATGGATTGAAGCAGGCTGGGAAGTTACATCTTTAAATTTGTTAGAAACAAAGGTTGAGTTTACAAAGTTTGAATCATTTGGTATTGAAAGCACAGAAGCAATTGAAGGTTATGGACTTGATAGAGTTATCCTTTCAAAAAAACGAAATGCTGGATTATCTAAACAAAGGAAAGAACTTGATAATTACATCTGTAAGGTTTGTGGTTTTCATAAACAAGTTAATGGTAAATGGGTTATCGAAGTTCATCACTTATCGCCACTTTCTATAACAGGTGAAACGATAACTTCAATTAATGATTTAGTATCTCTTTGCCCAACTTGTCATAGAGTTTCACATACAAAAAACCCACCATATAAAGTTAAAGAAATTAAACAATTGTTGGGTATGTAAGTTCACCACTACAACTTAACAACACGCTTTGTTGTGGTCAGCTAATTCCGGACAGTGAATTAAGTTTTTCTTCGGCTACTCCAGGGGCAACCATTTGGTTGT
>NZ_JBEOOQ010000053.1:0-29779 GCF_040309305.1 Pseudoalteromonas sp. RB2-MNA-CIBAN-0110
TTGGCGTATGTTGTTGGGGTTGATGTTTATTTGTAGGTGAGGTTTTATACCTCGCTTTTTTATAAAGTTAAATTACACGAGCGCGAAATAAATTCGCACCTACAGGTTTGGCGTATGTTGTTGGGGTTGATGTTTATTTGTAGGTGAGGTTTTATACCTCGCTTTTTTATAAAGTTAAATTACATGAGCGCGAAATAAATTCGCACCTACAGGTTTGGCGTATGTTGTTGGGGTTGATGTTTATTAGTAGGTGAGGTTTTATACCTCGCTTTTTTATAAAGTTAAATTACATGAGCGCGAAATAAATTCGCACCTACAAATATTCCACCTACGCCTACAGGCTAAGCATTACGCTCTTTGCACATCAAAAGCTATTACGTCTTTAATTTTCTCTTTATTTGTTGCGAGCATTACCAACCTATCAATCCCCAAAGCCACCCCTGCGCACTGAGGTAATCCATGCTCCAGCGCTTTAATTAAACGTGTATCCATTGGTACTTGCTTTAAACCGTTGTTAGCGCGGTATGTGTTATCTTCATTAAAACGTTTAGCTTGCTCACTGGCATTTGTTAGTTCGTTAAAGCCGTTAGCCAATTCCATATTTTTGTAATAAAGCTCAAAGCGCCCTGCTACGCGTGCATCATGTTCACAAATTTGTGCAAGTGCCGCTTGAGAAGCTGGAAAATGATAAACAAAACACGGTTTTTCTTGTCCTATTGTAGGCTCTACTTTCATACAAAATAATAATTGCAGTAAGGTATCTTTATGCGTTTCATTTTGGGCTATATCAGCAAATCCCTGCTCACACGCTAGTTGCTTTAATTGCTCTATGCTTGCTGTTAACGGATCGAGCCCAAGTGCTTGTTCAAACGCTTGCTGATAAGTAAGCCTTGTTGCAGGCTCGACACCTAAAACAAGTTGCATTAACTCATCCATTTCATCCATAAGTGTAAATTCATCAAAGCCTGGGCGATACCATTCCAGCATAGTAAATTCAGGATTGTGATGACTACCTGCTTCTTCATTTCTAAATGCTTTACAAAGCTGAAAAATAGCGCCTGAGCCTGCTGCTAACAAGCGTTTCATAGCAAACTCTGGAGATGTTTGTAAAAAAAGAGGAAGCCCACCTGCGTGCCCTGGACCTACAAATGTGGTGTTAAAACTGGCCAAATGCACATCGGTTACACTGGCACTGCTTAAGCTCGGCGTTTCTACTTCCATTACATTACGCGTATAAAAAAACTCACGAATGCTACGTAATATCGCTGCACGTTGCTTTAGTGTTTCAATGCTTGCGCTTGGGGCCCAAAGATCTGCTGACATATTTTCTCCAAAAAAAATCCCAGCGTAAGCTGGGATTTTATAAACAATGTTAAAGCTTACTTAACACGGCTTACGTATTCACCGTTACGAGTGTCTACTTTAATTACTTCGCCAATTTGTACGAATAATGGAACTCGTACCACAGCGCCTGTGCTAAGCGTTGCTGGTTTACCACCAGTACCCGCTGTATCGCCTTTAAGGCCTGGATCTGTTTCAGTGATCTCAAGCTCAACAAAGTTAGGTGGTGTAACAGCAATAGGGCTGCCGTTCCATAATGTAATTGTGCATAAATCATTTTCAACTAACCATTTTACTGAATCGCCTAGTGCTTTTTCGTCAGCAGCAATTTGCTCAAATGTTTCATTGTTCATGAAATGCCAAAATTCGCCGTCTGTGTATAGATACGCTAAATCAGTATCCATTACATCAGCACCTTCAACTGATTCACCCGATTTAAAGGTTTTTTCAAGCACCTTACCAGAGATAAGTTTACGGATACGAACACGGTTAAACGCCTGACCTTTACCAGGTTTTACCATTTCATTTTCTAAGATACTGCAAGGCTCGCCGTCCATCATAATTTTTAGGCCGCCCTTGAACTCGTTGGTGCTATAATTCGCCATCGTTTCCTCTATTTATATTTTTTCGAGTAATCTACATGCCAATGATACAAAGAAATGAAGCAAATTTGCATAAAAACTGGCAAAAAGAATTAGCAAATGTAGTTACCTGCCCAAAAACCTTGCTTGAAATGGTCGGTTTATCGAGCCAAGTCCATGAAAACGACCTAAAAGCCCGTAGTTTATTTCCGGTACGCGTGCCTATCCCTTTTATAAAAAAAATACGCAAAGGCGATCCAAACGATCCTCTTTTGCTACAAGTTATGCCACGCCATCAAGAATTTTTGACTAAATCGGGTTTTAATAAAGATCCCCTACTTGAGCAAGATAACGACCAACCAGGCCTTTTACATAAGTACAAATCGCGTGTTTTGGTGATGTTTAAAACCGGCTGTGCTGTAAATTGTCGTTACTGCTTTAGAAGGCATTTTCCGTATCAAGAAAACCAACTCAATAAAAAAAGTCTGCTAGAAACACTGAGCTATATAAAATCAGATAGCAATATAAACGAAGTGATTTTAAGTGGTGGCGATCCACTGATGGCCAAAGACGATGCAATAAGCTGGTTTTTGGATGAGCTTGAGCAATTACCACAAATAAAACGAATGCGAATTCATAGCCGCTTGCCAGTAGTTATACCGGCGCGAGTTACCGATGAGTTATGTGAACGATTAGCAAAATCGCCATTAAAAATTATTTTTATTAATCACATAAACCACGCCAACGAAATAGACGCTGATTTTAAAGCAGCTATGCAAAAGCTTAAACAAGCAAACGTAACGCTTTTAAACCAAGCTGTAATTTTAAAAGATGTGAACGATACGCTCGATGCGCAAATAAATTTAAGCGAAGCGTTATTTGACGCAGACGTATTGCCGTATTATTTGTATTTGCTAGATAAAGTTGAAGGGGCGAGCCACTTTGATATTAATGAAGCGCAAGCAATTGAAATAATGGCAGAGCTATTAAAAGCTCTGCCTGGATTTTTAGTGCCTAAATTAGTAAGAGAAATCGGTGGTCAAAAAAGCAAAACACCTATCGATCTTAAGCTAATTTAAAACAGCATTTAAACGTATATATTTACGTTGTTACCCAATGATGCTGTTACCGATTTAGCCGGTGTTTGCGCACTTGACGATTGTGCAGCACCTTCAATAAGTGCAAGAGCCGCCGCGCCATCTGCTAACTGCTGCTTTTTAGATAAAGCAGCGCTGTAAAGCTCACTGCCTTGGCCTGAGCCAGAAACAGCGGGTAAACTTGTGCCTGATATATTCATATAACAAACCTGACTTTTAAATGTAATCCAAGTATTATGTCGGCAATGCAGTGCAAAGCTTTAGGAAAACCATGGATTCTATTATTGAACAACTCAATGCCAACTTAAAAATTGTTTACCGTCAGGCACTTGATGCTGACAAAAAACTCGACGAGCTTCAACAGCAAGGTCACGGTAAGTTTAAAGCCTTATTTACTGCCGATTCAGGCTTTAGCTTTGAAGCTAAACGTTTTAAGCCTTACGTACTTGACGTAGCTGCTGATGTTGAAAGCTTATCTAACGATGGTTTTGAAGAAGAAAAACTGAAAACAACCGTTATTAAGTTACAACAAATACTCACGTTGTTAGCTACTTTTAAGTAAAGCTTAAAAATAAAAATGCCGCTATTTAGCGGCATTTTTATTTTCAGTTAATCTAAACTTGGTAATATTTGTTCACCAAACCACTCTGTTAGTAAGCGTTTTTCGTAATAAAATGATTCGTCGCGGCCCATTTTAATTTTATCCATAAAGCCCATATCTTTAAGCTCCACATCAGTATCTTTACTTAGCACTGTACCGTCGTTATCGGTTAACGAATAATTTAGCTTAATGCGTGGAAAATAAATTGGTTTTACTACACGAATTTCGTCCATACCGCCATAACGCACATCACCTGCTAAATCTAAATCTGTAAACTCTACGTTTAATTTATAATCTTTTGGCAATTGCTCGGCTAGTTTAGCCATATGCTTTTCGAAACTTGCTGCCACACTTTTATGATATGAGCTCTTTGTTTGGTTTGACGCTCGCACATCACGATAATCATTAAAGTCATGCCATTTAACAACAGACTCACCAGCATGGGCAAGCGCAGGTAATGCGATACACATTGTTGTTGCTATTTTTTTAACTAAATTCATATCTTTCTCCAAAGAGGTAGACCAATCACAAAAGTGTAGATTGGAGTAAACCTAGCATTAGCTATTACTAGACTCATTTTAGCACTTGTTTATTAACTATAACTTAATCTTACGTATAAAGTGTTACTTGTACTGAGTAAAATGTAATCAAAAGTACTTAATTTACCGTTATTAAAAAAAGATGTTATTTAAACTATAGAAATTACAGATAAAGCATGTAAATCACCTCTATTTATGGTGAAATTAACTTAATTGATAAAAGGTACCCACGGAGCTTTCATGACTATTTTAGTAACCGGTGGCGCTGGCTATATTGGCTCGCACACTGTTTTAGAACTTTTACAGCAAGGTAACGATGTTGTTGTTATTGATAACTTAAGTAATTCTTCTCAAGAATCACTTGCGCGCGTAAAGAATATTACAGGCAAAGAGGCCACTTTTTACCAAGGCGATATTCTCGATAAATTCTTTTTAGATTCAGTATTTGCGAAACACACGGTTGATAGTGTTATACATTTTGCGGGCTTAAAATCAGTGGGCGAGTCGGTTGCAAAGCCCATTGAGTACTATCAAAACAATGTACAAGGTACGCTTACGCTTGTTGATGCAATGCGCGACGCAGGTGTATTTAAATTAGTATTTAGCTCGTCAGCCACGGTATACGGCGACCCTGCAAGCTTACCAATTAAAGAATACTTCCCTGTAGGCGGTACTACTAACCCGTACGGCACATCTAAACTAATGGTTGAAATGATGCTACAAGATATCGCTAAATCAGATGAGCGCTTTGCGTTTGCTATTTTGCGTTACTTTAACCCAGTAGGTGCACATGAATCGGGCTTGATTGGGGAGGATCCTAACGGTATCCCGAACAACCTTTTACCGTTTATCGCACAAGTAGCGGTAGGTAAATTAAAGCAACTCGCTGTATTTGGTGATGATTACGACACTGTTGATGGTACTGGTGTGCGCGATTATATACATGTAGTCGATTTAGCAATGGGTCATTTAAAAGCGCTTGATAAAATTGCCAGCAGCACGGGTGCATTAGTTTATAACCTAGGTACTGGTAATGGTTACTCTGTACTACAAATGGTTAATGCATTTATTAAAGCAAGCGATCAAGCTGTACCCTATCAGGTTTCACCTCGTCGCCCTGGTGATATTGCAGCATGTTATGCAGCGCCAGAAAAAGCACTTAATGAACTTGGCTGGGAAGCAGTGCGCGGTATTGATGAAATGATGCAAGATACATGGCGTTGGCAGTCAAATAACCCTAACGGTTATAAGGGTTAAGTAAAGCAAGCTTCAAACTTAAAGTAAGTGCGCGGTATAAAACCGCGCCTACAGAGTACTTTAAATACCGAGTTCAATTTTATAGCTGTGTTGTAGGCGAAAAGCTTGCTCACGCGAAAAGCGCAGCTTTTAATTACTTGCATCTAACATCTAACAAATTTCTTTGTTATGTCTGCGCCCACTGCCTTAACAAATTATGATAAACACCCGTTAACTGAATAATCTCTGGGCTATCTTCTACTTTGCTGCGCAAACTTTGAATCGACATATCTAAATCAAATAACAAACCACGTTTTTCGTCGCTGTTAATCATGCTCTGTAACCAAAAGAATGAGGCTAATCTGCGCCCACTCGTTACTGGCATTACACGATGTAAGCTCGTTGAAGGGTACAACACCATACTGCCTGCTGGCAGCTTTACGCTATGTGAGCCATAAGTGTCTTCAATAACAAGTTCACCGCCCTCATAGTCTTCGGGGTCATTAATAAATAACGTCATTGATACATCTGTACGAATTTTCACAGGCGTACCCGGCACTTGCCTGATTGCATTATCTACATGCACACCAAACGATTGCCCGCCTTGATAACAGTTAAATAACGGAGGAAAAATTTTTGCAGGAAGTGCTGCCGACATAAACAAATTACTGCGCGCAAGTGCTGCCATAATAATGTCGCCGAGCTCTTGGCATTCAGGGCTATTTTCAGGTAGCTGTAAGTTATTTTTTGCTTTGGTTGATTGATGCCCTGCGGTAATACTGCCATCGGCCCACTGCGCTTTAAGCAAAACCTCATGACAATAAGCCACTTCTTCTTTTGTTAATAGCTCTGGAATTTTAACTAGCATGTGCGCCCTCTCACATTTTTATCAAATAATTAAGGGCAGGTAATAGGCCTGCCCTTATATTTACTCATACTTTTTAATTTGTTTTAAAATTAAAAAGAGTAGCTTGCTGTTAGGCTAAACTTACGACCATCACCTGGTACAAAGTGCCCGCCACCTAGCTGATCAACGTAATCTTTATCACCTAAGTTTTCACCGTTAAACTGCAGGCTCAAATCTTTTGATATGTCGTACGCAACCATCAGGTCAAAAATAGTATAACCCGGTGCACGAGAACGTGTAGACGTAGTGCCGTTGTAGCGCTCACCTACATATTGTGCACCTAAACCAAACGATAATTTATCCGACATATCGTACGTAGTCCAAACACTCGCGCTGTTTTTAGGCGTACGTGCAAGCTCGTTACCAATTTGCGATACGTCATCACCTAAGGCTTTAGTTACTTCGCTATCTTGGTAAGTGTATGAAGCAATTACAGTCCACTCTTTAGTAATTAAGCCTGTCGCTGAAAGCTCTAAACCTTGTACGCGCTGTTCACCACCGAGTATTTCGTCACTTGAACTATCTGCAAATGGGTCATCAGTACGGGCATTAGTTTTTTCAGTGCGAAATAGTGCCGCATTAGTTTGCAGGCGCCCATCCATTAAGCTCCACTTAGTTCCTAGCTCGTAGCTGCGGCTTTCTTCTGCGTCTAAATCAGCTGCATTTGAACGCGTAGATACCGTTAGGCTTTCCGCTGATGGATTGAATGAATTACCTGCGCCTAAATATACACTGCCGTTCTCTGTAGGTTTATAAACTACAGCTGCATTCCAGCTAAATAAGTCGTCACTTGTAGAAATTAAAGCGCTTGGGTCATTGTAATCGTTGTGATAATCCGTAGTGAAGCTATCAAAGCGAATTCCGCCTGTAACTTCCCACTGCTTGTTAAGTGTCACTGTATCAAATGCATAAATAGCTTGGTTTTTAGCTTTAGCTTCAATGCTTGTACCGTCACGGCCATACACACCCGTAAATGCAATTGTTGCATCAGGATTGTATAAGTCGTTGCGTATTCCATCTTCAATTAGGTTATCAGGTGTAGTTGCAACAAAGTTATGACGTGTAAACGTTTCGTTTGCAAGTTCAACACCCACTACAACATCGTGAGTAAAGCCAGCAAATTCATAGTTACCAATTAAATCAACTTGAAGTGCAGCAAGTGAATTTTCTGTATCACGTGTTTTTTCATCTGCAAAGGTAATGTCAGTATCTGTTGTAACCGAGAAATAACGCGGTGCAGTTGTTACTGATTCACGTTTAACTTTACCTAAACGACCTTGCACACGTAACGTAGTATTTTGAGAAAAATCATACTCATAACGAGCTGTCGTTGAGTAGGCTTCAATATCTTCATAATCACGGTAAATATTACCGTAAAAGTTATCAAAATCGACAGGAGAAGGTGAGCGCGCGCTATCTGCAAGTTCAGCTACTGGCGTATCACTATAAACCCAAGGAATACCATAATCTGGTAAATTGTCTTGGCGTTGATACTCTAGGTTTAAATCAAAACGGCTGTTTGTACCAAGCCCTGTTGCAAATGCAAGCGCAACAGCATTTGTTTCATTTTCAACATGATCGCGACCTGCAACATCACCTTTATCAGTAAGAAGATTGATACGTAGTGCGCTTGTGTCGTTTACTTGAATGTTAGTATCAAAACGACCACGGTAATCGTTTTCTGTACCTAAACGTAGAGAAACGTCGTTAAAGTTGTCTAACTTCGCCTTTTTACTTTCTAAATTAACACTACCACCTGTTGCGCCACGACCAGAAACTGCAGAGCCTGGGCCTTTTGCAACTTCAACGGCTTCAATGTTGTAAATATCACGTGTGTAACCTGCAACATCACGAATACCATCAACAAAAATATCATTTGTTGCACTAAAACCACGAATCGACATGCTATCGCCAGTAGGTGAGCCACCCTCACCTGCTGCTAAAGAAATACCTGAAACGTTACGCAAAGCATCACGCAAGCTATCTACGTTTCTATCTTTCATTACCGCTTGGTTAATTACCGTTACAGTTTTAGCTGTATCGAGTAGCGGTTGAGTGTATTTATGAGACGTTGATTTTTCAACAACATAGCTAGACTCAGTTTTAGTTTCTGCTTTAGTTATCGATAGTTCTTGAACATCCTGTGCACTTGCCCAAGTTGAAAGCGTTGCCGTAACAACCGCTGCAATTGGCTTTATGTAGGCATTTCCTTTATTCGATGGCTTACTCATGGTTACTCCGTAGTTTTTATTAAGCACTTAACTATTGTTAATTTAAGGTACATATTTAATTTCGGCGAAATCCTACCACCCAAACAACGCAATGTAAACGATAACTGTTATCAATTGCATTGTTATGTAAATTCCTATATTGTATACACACTCAAAAATTAACAGTAATTACGTCCTTGTAATTGCTTGTAGTAACTTTCAGGATTGTTGTTAAGTAATGCGAAGCTTAATTAAACCAATTAGCGTAGTTATCGCGCTTTGTAGCACTATGGCAGTAAAAGCCGACACTGTTAGTGAGCTAGAACAACTCGTTAATAAATGGCTACAAATAGAAAATCAAAACACAGAATTAAATACTCATTGGCTTGAACAAAAAAGCAGCATGGAGCAAACCTTAACGCTTCTAAATGCTGAGCAGCAGCAACTTAGCGAGCTTAATCAGCGTAGAAAAAAAAACACCAGTGAGCTTGCCCAAAAACGCGAACAGCTTGTTACCAAGCAATCAGAGCTTGAAAATGATCAACAGCAATTAAATGATCAACTAGCGCGTATTTCTCAGCAATTACTTTCATTACAAGTGCAACTCCCCCCGCCACTTTTAAGTAGTTGGAAAAACACCGGTGATTTAAGCGATTCAAAACTCAGTACAACTGATAAATTACAAACAGCACTAAAAATGCTGACTCTACTTAATGATTTTCAACAACGTATTTCTATTCACGAAATGGCTATTAAGCATCCTGATGGGCAAGAAGTATGGGTAAAGCAGCTTTACTTAGGTGCAGCTCAAGCATGGTTTGTAAGCGAAGATTTAAGTTATGTAGGTATTGGTTTTCCAAGTGACTTAGGTTGGCAGTGGGAATTTGACCCAAGCATTAATGCTGAACAAGTTGCACTGGGTATTGCTGTACAGCAAAAAAAGCGCGCTGCTGATTGGGTAACACTCCCAATATTAAGTTATGTAAATAAAAACCAGCAAGGGGCTAAATAATGGCTACTAACAGCATAATTGCAGTATTTAGCGCCACGGTTTTACTTTTTAGCGCAAACATTTCTTTTGCAGCCAGCAGTGATGATGCTAAACAAAGTATTTTAAGTGATATTAAAACAGCGCAACGCACTCTAAATAAAACTCAAAATAGTATTTCAAAAGAGCAAGCTACTCTTGCAAAGCAAATTTTTACCAAGCAGCAATCGCTCAGTAAATTGCGCGAACAAGCAGCCGTTAATCGCCGCCTAGCTGACGAAAACACATTAAGCCTTGATCAGTTACAAACCCGATTAGACACTTGGCAACAACAACAGCAATATCAATTAAACTTACTTAGCCGTTTTGTGCGCCAAAATACCAGCAATAGTGCTAGCAGTAACGAGTCGACTAATAACCAAAACGAGTTATTAAGCCGCGTTATATCGCAAATTAATAATCAAGAACAGGCACTTTATCCACAGTTTAAAAAACAATCGGTTGTGCTAAGTAATGGCGAATTAAGCCAAGCTAGTACCCTTCAAGTAGGGCCTGTTGCATGGTTTAGTACGCAAACACCTAAACTTATGGGTTTATTAAATTTGGATGATGAATCTAATGCATTAAAGGTAGCGTTAGTACAATCAACAAGTGACGATAACCCACTCGATAATACTTTAAAGCAAAACGGTGTAGGCTCTACATTACTTACTTTTGATCCTAGTTTAACGCACTTAGTGACTAGCCAAGCCCAACAAGAAAGTCCGCTTGAACACTTAGAAAAAGGCGGTTTATGGGCTATCCCTATTATTTTATTTGCCTGCTTTGCACTAACCATTGCGCTATTAAAAGCCGCGCAATTACTGCGTTTAAGTAAAATTAAAATGCACTCTCAAATGCAATTACAGCAATTTTTTAAAGCTGAAAATAGCAATGAATTTGCAGGCATGCAGCAGCAGTTGTTCAACTTAACGCTGCAAAGCGAAAAAGGCCAAGTACGAGACGATCAATTATTTAATCAGTTAATTCACGATAAGCATAAACTCGATAACTTTATTGGCGCTATTGCCGTTACAGCTGCAGTAGCTCCACTACTTGGCTTGTTAGGTACTGTTAGCGGCATGATCGAAACATTTAAAATGATGACTTTATTTGGCTCAGGTGACCCAGAAGTTGTATCGGGCGGTATTGCACAAGCACTTATAACAACCGAATTAGGTTTAGTCGTTGCCATACCAGCTCTGGTATTAAATGCACTGCTATCACGTAAAGCAAAAGCGTACTACAGCCAACTAGAAGGCTTTGCATTACAGCTAAGTCAACTAGAAAAAGGAGAAACCAATGTTTGAAAAAATCGTTAGTAACCCTATTTGCTGGTGTATTCTTTTACTCGCTTTATTTGTATACCAGTTAATTTTTCATGACTTACTGCACCTTAAACAATACCAAGCGCAGCGCAAAGGCTACTGGCAAGAGGTTAGCTCTATTTTAACTGCAGCGCTTCCGCTACTTGGTTTATTAGGCACCATTGTTGGTTTGCTTGATACATTTAAAGTAATGGCGCTGGGCCATAACGAGTTAATGAGTGACGCCATTGGTGATGCATTACTAACAACTCAATTGGGCCTTGTGTGCGCTATTCCTGCATGGTTAATGCAAGCTTACTTAGCGTATTCGCAGCGTAATCCTAAATTACATACGTTAAGTAAACAGTTAGGGTAACACTATGCAATCACGATTAAAGCACAAACTAGATCAAGAAGCGGGGCAACATATCGATATGTCGCCACTACTTGATGTGGTATTTATATTGCTAATATTTTTTATTGTTACAACCGTATTTGTACGCGAAAGCGGCGTTGAAGTTGATAAACCACAAGCCGTATCGGCCAGTCGCCTTGAGCAGCAAGTTATATTTTTAGCAATAACCGACTCTCAACAAGTATTTTTTGATGGTAGCCAAATTGGTGTCGCTGGTGTACGTAGTAGTGTCGAGCAAATGCTCAAACAGCAACAACGCCCTGTGGTTATTCAAGCTGATAAAACAGTACCTACAGAGTTACTTGTTCAAGTAATTGACGAAGCAAAGCTGGCAGGCGCGGCGCAAGTTAACTTAGCTACGAAGCAATAATATGCACACGATTGACTCGCCTCAAAAAACAAAAAACAATCGCCATCCACTTTTTGCATTTGGCCTTAGCCTCATTGTACTTAGTGCTGCATTACTACTTTTATGGCTTGGACAACTTGCAGAGCATCATATACAAGACAAAGTGGTTGTACGTGAGATTGCCATGGTGGCACTGCCACCTCCTCCTCCGCCATCAATATCGCAACAGCAAACAAGTGAGCCAATGCAAAGCTTAGCGGTAGAAGGTGCAGGCGCGTCTATTCAAGCCGTAAAAATTAAGATCAACAGCAATTTAAGTATTGTAAAACCCGATACACCTAGCGTAAAAGTAAGCGCGCCACAATGGCAATCAATGAGTGTAAATTGGGATGCATTTAGCTTAAATCAACTCGATGGTCTCCCCACTTTGCTTACTCCCGTCAAGGCCGTTTTACCAAAAAGCTTAACCCGCCGAGGTGTTGATGTATTTACTGTAAAACTCGATGTATTTATTGATGAAAGTGGCAAGGTAAGTTTAATTGAGGTAGTGCAAAATCCATATCCTGAACTTAAACCAGCTATCGACAAAATTATTAAACAAAGCCGCTTTAGTGCACCTAAAAAAGAAGGTGAAACCGTACGCGCTCGCTTTATTTGGCCAATCGAATTTAAACCTTAAGCCTATTAAAATGAAAAATATGAATATATTTAAAACGCTAAAACCATTAACTTCCGCACTGTTGACGACTGTAATGTGTTCATTACCTTTAGTAAGTGCAAGTAGCGTACATGCAAGCGCTGCCAGTGATACTAATGCGCCACTAAAAGTAACGTTATCGCCTAGCGATCCAACATGGCAGTTGGCTATAAATAATAAATTACTGGGTCCTACAGAGGTCCTTATTGAGCCGACCGAGCGCGGTTTTGCTCGCCAAGTGCAACCACTGTTACAAGCAGGTAATTACAGTGAAGTCGCTGCGCTATTTAAAGGCCGTGATATAAGCCAAGATAGCACTGCTTTAAACTTGTTACGTGCACAAGTTTTGCTTTCAACAAAAGACTTTAATAACGCTGAACTAGCTTACCTAGCGTGTTTAAAAGCTTCACCTGATTTAGTAAAAGCACACCAAGGTTTGAGCCTTTTATACATGCAACAAGCAAAGTATGACAAAGCACAAACACACTTAGTACGCACTATTGAACTTGGTCAGGCTGATGCACAAAGTTATGCGCAACTTGCTTATATACACGTGCAGCACAGCCAACCTTGGAGCGCAGTAGCGGCCTACCGCCAAGCGCTGATGCTAGCGCCAGAAACAAGCCAATATCAACAAGGGCTATTGTTTGCGTTAATTGAATCGGGTGATTTAAGCCAGGCAAATGCATTATTAAAAGAATTACTCAATAAAATCCCGGATAAAGCTGAACTTTGGTTGCAACGTGCACAAATAGCATTACAACTTGATCAAAAAAAGCAAGCGCTTGCTGCTATTGAAGTGGCCTTAAAACTCAACCCTAAAGATACCAGTAACCAGCTTTTAGCAGCCCAGCTACACTTAAGTGAAGGCAGCACTGAACGCGCTGTTAGTTTATTGAAGCAAGGTTTAAAACACGCCACTAAAAAACAGCAAGTTGAGGTTATTAATACCACGATGCAAACTTTAGGCTGGCTTGTATCTCAACAAAAATGGGATTTAGCTAAAGATCTAATAGGCAGCGCAAAAAGATTAACTAAGCAACTACCCCGTGATGAACAGGCCCAGTTTTCTGTATACAGCGCACAAATTGCTATGCAACAAGGTAATACTAAACGTGCTCTTAAAAGCTTAAATAACGCACTTAAAATAAACCCGAATTTAGGTGATGCCCTACTTAGTTTAGCGAGTATTTATCGCAGTAAAAGCCAACTTACCCAAGCTAAACTTATGTATGTTCGTGCACAAGCCCTACCTGATTACCAACTATCGGCGTGGCTTGGATTATCGCAAATAGCGATTGATTCTAAAGACTACCCGAGCGCGCTAAAGCATCTTAGAAAAGCATTACAAGCTAACCCACAACGCCAGGACTTAATTGCTAATATTCGCGCCCTTGAGAATATAGTGCGCCAAGAGGGGTAAGTTTAAGCCGTGGTTAAACTTTCTTGTAGACACAGCTTGCTGGCGTGATGGGCAAAGCTCGTAATTTCTATGCTTTAATTTTTTCTCATTTACTCCTCTTTGTGCGATAAGATCTTAAGTGATTTATTCACAAAGAGGTTTAGAGGGCGCTTCGCTTTAGAGAAACCAATAAGTAGCAAAGTAATCAGTTATGTATATTAAAAGCTGCGCTTTTCGCGTGAGCAAGCTAAACGCCTACCGGTAAAATTTGACGCTGTGGTTAAACTGACTTGTAGACGCACAGCTTGCTGGCGTGACGAGCAAAGCTCGTAATTTCTATGCCTTAATGTTTTCTCATTTACTCCTCTTTGTGCAATAAGATCTTAAGTGATTTATTCACAAAGAGGTTTAGAGGGCGCTACGCTTTAGAGAAGTAAAAATGCATAATTACTATTGTTTAATGTCTTCTCATTTACTCCTCTTTTGCTTCTCTTTGTGCGATAAGGTTTTAAGTGATTTATTCGCAAGGATTTTAAGAGGCATTGCATTTTAATAAGGCAATGAATAGCTATCAGCGCTTCTCACTTGAGCAAGCTCGTTTACAATATATATTAAAGCGTTACCAATTTTGCATTTCGACTATGCGTGATTGTGTGCGCGCATATTCAAAGCTCAACTTTTTACCTTTATACAAGTGTTCAATGTCGGTTTGCGCATTTATCACTAGCAATTTATGGCAATCGTAAAACTCATCTACTAAGGCAATAAAGCGCCGTGCTTCGTCGTCAAATGTATGCTCATCAAGCATTTGTTTTTCGCGCTGATAACTATCCTCAATACCGTGAACAATCACTTTACCCGTTGCTTTAACACCCATTTTCGGCACGTTCGACACATATAACACATCAAATTGCGTTGCTAAAAACATATAGTCGTTAGCACTGCGTGGGCCTGAACATAGCGCCATAAAATCAATCATCAAGGCATTATCGGCTCTTAATAAATAAGGTAAATTGCGCCCATGCACACTAACTGTATTGCTGCATGTTACAGCCGGATACGAAGCTAAAAACTCATTTTCAAAATCGTGATTTGATAAATTAATAAAATAGTGACGACTGTTTTTACCATATCTAAAACGGTGATCGTCCTCCCCTGCCACGTTAATTATATGGCAATAGTTATTAATTAAATCGATAGTAGGTAAAAATCGCGCCCGTTGCAGGCCGTTGTAATAAAGCTGCTCTGGCTTTGCGTTCGATGTGGCCACCAGCACAACACCTTGTTCAAACAACGCATTAAACAATCTGGCCATAATCATGGCATCGCCAATGTCGCTTACAAAAAACTCGTCAAAACACAGTACTCGAATATTTTTAGCCCACTGTTTTGCAATTAGGATTAGTGGATTTTTTTGACCTTGTAGCTGCGAAAGCTGGGCATGCACTTGTGCTATAAAATGATGAAAATGCAGCCGCTGCTTTTGCTCAATAGGTAGGTTTTTATAAAACAAATCCATTAACATGGATTTACCACGCCCTACGGGTCCGTATAAATAAACACCTTTTATTAAAGTCGCTTTTTGCCACCACGATGTGTGAGCTTGAAGTTGCTCGCTTAGCGTATTTAAAGCTTCCACTGCATTTTGCTGCGCAGCATCAAAACACAGTTCACCTGTGTCTATTTTTGCTTGGTAAAGGCTTAAAATTTGTGTGCTGTGCACTGTCATGGTATTTCACTATCGGCTATAATCGCGCCCATTGTAGCCGACTAAAAATGTGAACCAAAATGAAATTCCCTTGCCGCTTAGATAAATTTATTAGCCACTTAGCTGAAATACCGCGTACCCAAGCTCGCGCGAGTATTAAGCGAAAAGAAGTAAGCGTTAATGGCGAAGTAATCACATCACATAATTTTCAGCTAGCCCTGCAAGATGAAGTACTGCACCAAGGTACGCCTTTGGTATTTTTAGGTAAACGCTATTACATGCTAAATAAACCTGTAGGCTATGTATGTGCTAACAGTGACGAGCTACATAAAACTGTTTTTGACTTACTTGATGAGCCAAATATGAGCGACTTTCATGTGGCAGGTCGTCTTGATATAGATACCACAGGGTTAGTTATTATTACTAATGATGGCGATTGGTCACATAAAATTACGTCGCCTAAAAGCAATAAATTTAAAACCTACCTAGTCGAAACCCAAGAGCCTATTACCGATGAAGCACTTGAGCAATTACGTACAGGCGTCATGCTGCATAACGAAAAAGATTTAACCCGCCCAGCTATAGCAGAGAAACTTGCTAATTACGGCCTGCGTTTATCAATAAGTGAAGGTAAATATCATCAAGTTAAGCGTATGCTTTACGCGGTAGATAACAAAGTAGTTGAGCTGCATCGCGAGCAAATTGCGGAAATTACCCTAGATGAAAACTTGGCTAGTGGTGAATATCGATTATTAACAGCGCAAGAAATTAAGCTATAAAAGTGCTTTAAAGGAGCTAAGGCTTGGATTATTAGTTAAAACAATATAGCCAAACTTTTACTTGAGCCTGTTGGCCTGCTCTACTAAAATAGCGACCTTCAAAATTACTAAGGTCGGCCGTGTTAGTTAACTACAATCCCCCTATGAGTCCGTATTTAACAATACTTTTTCAGGATGACGACTTACTTATAGTTAATAAGCCAAGTGAGTTATTAACTGTCCCAGGTAAAGATCCTAAACATGCCGACAGCTTAATTAATCGTGTTAATCGTGTTTTTCCAACAGCAAGAATAGTGCACCGCTTAGATATGGCGACTTCTGGCATACTGTGCCTTGCCATGAATAAAGCAGCGCACAGACATTTAAGTATGCAGTTTCAAGAGCGCGAAACAGCTAAACGTTACATAGCACGTGTATACGGACAACTTGAAGCTGAAACAGGATCAGTAGATTTACCCCTTATTTGTGATTGGCCTAATCGCCCAAAACAAATGGTTGATCACGACAGAGGCAAACCTTCGCTTACGCATTTCAAAATACTTGAGCGTGAAGAAAATGCAACCCGTGTAGAGCTAACCCCCATCACTGGTCGCTCGCATCAACTACGTGTGCATATGTTAAGCCTTGGTCATCCTATTTTAGGTGATAGACTTTACGCCCATAAAGAGGCACTTGCTGCTGCTCCTCGCTTGCAATTACATGCTCAAATGCTGCAATTAAAGCACCCCGTAACTGAGCAAGTACTTACTTTTGAAGCCGAATTAGAGTTTTAACAGGTTCAAAGTTACTAGCTAATTCGCTCTATCTATTAAACTTTTAGATAACCTTGCCGATACCTAACTAATTGTCATTAGTTAGGTGCGTTATGCTATTTCCACGGTTTTTAAAAGGGGCTTTTTATATACAGCTCAGCTGTGCCCTACTTTTAGCTAACCCCATCAGCGCGGCTGAACATATTGCTCCACCTAATCTATCAAGCATTGAAAATAGCGACATTGAGCGACTACTTCCTAGCGATGAAATAAAGCCCATATTGGCGGGTGAAACAGAGTTTTTAAGCCTTTACAGTGAATATATGAGCAGCGACTTTAGAGGAGTAGTATTACTTATACCTGATTGGCACTCTACCCCAACAAACAACTCAGGTATGAGCTACTTGCGTAAAGAGCTTAATAACTTAGGTTACAGCACCTACGCAATGACAGTGCCCGACATTGATTGGCAAGCTAGTAAAATGGCAAAAACAACGCCAAATGAGGCTGAAGTTGCGCCTAGCAAAACCGAAGAACCTGTATCACCCGAGGCCACAACAGACACACAACCACAGCCTGCAACAACGAAAGAAGCACCTCATTACGTTAATGCAATTGAAAAAGTAACTGACGACATACTTGATGACTATAAAATAAATCTCATTTCTCGGTTTAATGCGCTGTATCAAACCGCTATGGAAGATTCGAGTAATATAGTGGTTATTGCACAAGGTACAAGTGCGGGTGTGTTGTTGGAGTACTATGCAGATTTTCCAGATGAGAGACTGGATGCGTTTATAAGTTTAAGTAGTTACTTACCTAATACCAAGCGCAACGAAAGCTTGAGCCAAACAGCATCACTTGTTACACCCGCCTTACTTGATATTTACTATGCAAATGACAGCACAGACATTTTAATGAGCCTTAAAAATCGTCAGCGCTGGGTTGACCGAAATGCAAAATTTGATTACCGCCAACGCCAGTTGTTTGGCCTGCGCGATCAACCAGATCAACACGCACGCCTAACAAAAGAAATAGACGGTTTTTTACGCCGACTTTTTTAAATACTCATAAGCAGCTTGAATATCTTGGCTCTTTTTAACAGCCAGTTCCATCATGTGTTTTGGTAAACCTTGCGATACTAATTTATCTGGATGATGTTGCGACATAAGTTTACGGTACGCTACTTTTATATCACGCTGCGTTGCATCGCTACTTAAGCCTAATAACGCCAATGCTTGCGCACGGTTCATATTATTATTTGGCGGTACATGGTGGCCAGAACCTTCACGGTAACTACTACTTTGACCTTGGTTTTGTTGCTGCTGATTAAAGCGCTGTTGTTGCTTTCTAAAGTTAAACTCAGCTTGGTAACGTTTTAATACAAATGCAAAGTGTGTTTTAGAAATGCCTAGCTGTTTACTTACTTCTGCTAATAGTTGCTTTTCTTGCTCGGCTAGCACGCCATCAGAAAATGCCATCTGAATTTGTATTTCTAAAAATAACTGTATTAAATCGTTTCGTTTAGCAAAGCGTTCTTTAAAATCGTGTACTGTTTCTTTAAGTGAAAAGTCACTCTCTTTACCTGATTGAAATGCATGCTGTGCTTCACGGCGTTCTTCGCCTTTTAAGCCCATTTCATCCATAAACAAGTTAGCCGCTTTTATATGTACTTCGCTAACTCGACCATTCGATTTAGCAATGTGCCCCATGACAGCAAAGCAGCTTGAAAAGAATAAAGCTTGGCGTTCGTTAACATCGTCACCACTAAATAAGCTAGAAAAGCCGCCTGCTTTATCAAAGTTATTTTTTAAGCTTTTATCAAATAAATGACCTAGGTATAAACCTAAAATGGCACCAAATATTTTGCCAAACATAAAGCCAAAACAAAAACCGAGAATTTTTCCCCACATCTATAATACTGCCTTCTTAAAAATTGAGTTATTACGCCTCAAGGCGCGTGTTTAATTGGTTTAAACGCTCTGGTGTACCAATATCATCCCACTGCCCTATATAGAGCTCAGTTGAGACTAAATGTTCATTTAGCTTTTCACGTAAAATAGGCCCTAAAGGGCGAATACCTTGCGTTAATCCTTTAAAAAAATCAGCCTGATACCGGCCAATCCCCGAAAAGGTATATTTTTGACTCTCGGCCGATAAATGGCTCAATGCAAAGTCGCCATCTAGATTGTGTGGCGGGTTTTCTATCAGCACTATATGCGCCTCACCGGGTTGTAAATGAAGTTGCATTAGCGCACTTACATCATAGTCGGTGTATACATCGCCATTTACTACAATGAACGAGTCACCCAACAGCGGTAACGCTTCAATTATACCGCCAGCCGTTTCAAGGCCACCTTCAACTTCTTGGCTATAAAGTATGTTTACGCCAAATTGGCTGCCATCTTTAAAGTAGTCTTTTATTTTATCACCTTGCCACGCAAGGTTTATTACAATATCGGTAATACCGGCAGCTTTAAGATTATTTATATGGTGCTCAATAAGTGGTTTTTCTGCCACTTTTAACATTGGCTTTGGCATATTTTGCGTAAGCGGCATCATACGCTGTCCGCGCCCTGCAGCTAAAATCATCGCTTTCATGAGCGCTCCTTTGCTAACTTTTCAGTCACTTTTGGCACTATGGTATTTTTTGTCCACTCACTCAATGCTTTAAGCTCTGGGTAATTTGCCGCTACTTCAATAATGTAATCAAGCGTCGGTAAAATATTATCTAAATAACCTGTTTTACCATCGCGCAAATATAATCGACAAAATATACCCGCAGCTTTTAAGTGGCGCTGTAATCCGGTTAAATCAAACCAATATTTAAACTCATCGAATGGAGTGTTAGCCAGTAAATTTTGAGCCGTAAATTCTTGATAAGCAAAATCAAGCAAGCTTGTTAACTCTTCTTGAGGCAGTTTAAAGTAGCAGTCGCGTAGTAGCGATACTAAATCGTAGCAAAGCGGCCCGCGTACAGCATCTTGATAATCTATAATTGCCCACTGGCCGTTACTGTTCATAATATTACGGCTATGGTAATCGCGATGAACGGTAACAGTGGGTTGCTCAAGCATCGCCTGTATTAATAGCGCTGAACTTGTTTGCCACATTACGTTTTGCTCTGCGCTGAGTGACTCATTAATAAAATCATTCACTAACCACTGGTTAAATATATCAAGTTCTAGCTTTATAAAGTCTTCGTTATACGCTTGCATAGCAAAAGCTGGCGGCGTTTTTGCCCACTGAGCACTTAAACTAATTAATGCTTGATAGTGCTCGGTGCGGTTTGCATCATCGAGCATGTCGGCTAGGTGTGTACAGCCTAAATCGCTGAGAATAAAAAACCCTTGTTTTTCATCACTTGCAATAATAGTAGGAAGTAAAAAACCTTGTTCAGTAAATACCTTATTTAGCGAAATATAAGGGTCGTTATTCACTTTTTTTGGATCAGAATCCATCACTATCAAATGCTTATTATCGTGATTTAAACGGTAATAACGGCGAAAACTCGCATCACCCGTGATCGCGTTTAAAGTATGCGACTTAGCATTAAGGTGTGAGTTTATAAATTGTTGTAAATTCTCAAAGCGTGTCATTTTATAAGATATCTATTTTTCACTAAGTTAATTAGGTCAATTACTGTAATTGCCATTATTTTCCTTTATTATGTGTATATTATATTAAACACACAGTATTAAGGTCGATAAATGAGCAAAACCTGGGGCATATTGATGCTAAGCGTTGTTAGCGCACCATCGCTTGCCGAAACTGAACTGGCACACAACCTTTGTGGCATTTCAATGCAAACCAGAGCTTGGCAACCGCTTGAAGGCCTTAACCTTGGTGAAGTTGATATTCAAGCTGATGATGTTGAGCTGCTTGGCACTCAAAGCGCTGAATTTACCGGCAATGTTGATATTAACACCCTTAAGATGAGTTTGTCCGCACAAACTGCGTTGATAGACAAACAGCGTGGTTTATTAAATGCAACGGGGCCAATTACTTATCAAGATTACGTGAGTAAAGTAAACAGCACCGGATTAAATGCCGATTTAAATAATTCAGAAGTCAGTTTATTAGGCGCCGACTACAGCCTAACCGAACAACAAGGTAAAGGCGGCGCTGAAAAGCTCACTGTTAATCAGTCTGGCCTATTACTCATGAATGCAAGCTTTACTACTTGCCCAAGTGACACCCCAGTATGGGAAATTGAGGCTGACGAAATAAACCTTTCACGCGAAGAAGGCTGGGGCGAAACATATAACGCCGTATTACGCATTCTCGATACACCGGTTTTATATCTACCTTATTTTACATTCCCACTGGATGAGCGCCGTAAATCAGGTTTACTTACCCCGACTATTTCAAGCTCTGACAAATACGGTCTTGAAACAATTACGCCGTATTATTTAAATATTGCACCTAATTTTGATGCCACTATTACGCCTCGTTATATGTCTAACAAAGGGCTGCAATTACAAACCGAATTTAGATACTTAACAGAGCAACATGAAGGCTTAGTAGGAATTGAATATTTAGATAGTGATGATTCAGAGCCAGACTTGAATGAACGCTATATGTTTCATTGGCAACAGCAAAGTTATCTGGGTGAAAACTGGCGCGCAAACGTTGATGTAACCAATGTGAGCGATGATAACTACATCACCGATTTAAGCTCAAATTATGCCAGTAAAACCGATACACAGCTTTATCGTACTGGTTCACTTACTCATTTGGGTGAAACATGGCGCACCGATATTAAAGTACAAAACTTTGAAGTATTGGGCGATCACTTAGAGTCATACACAGCAATACCACAAGTTAATTTTACGCAAACTGCGCCTTGGCGTTTTGATAATTTTGATTTTAGTGTGTCTGGGGAGATTAGCCATTTTACTAATGATTCATCAGAAGTGGCCATAGACAGCGCAACTCGTGTACACGTAGAGCCAAAAGCCCGCTACAACTACGCAACGCATGCGTGGTCATTTTTATCTGAAGTGAGCTTATTGCAAACTAATTATAAGCAAAGCGGAAACTTAACAGGCACGCAATACAGCGATACCGTATCGCGTACTATTCCTAAAGTACGTTTGTATTCTCAGCTTAATTTTGAGCGTGACGCATCTTACTTTTTTGAAGATGCTATACAAACGCTAGAGCCGCAAATTCAATATTTATATACACCTAATAAAGACCAATCAGACATTGGCTTGTTTGATACAACCAAGCTACAAGACGATTATTATGGTTTATTTAGAGACGTGCGCTTTTCGGGTGTTGACCGCATAGCAGCAGCGAATCAGTTTACTTTAGGTGCTACAACGCGCCTATTTGATAAAAAACAAGAAGAAGTATTTAATTTTAGTGCCGGCCAAATATTTTATTTAAGTGATGATGCCAAGCCAACAGAGCAAGGCTTAAACTCAGACACTAATTATAATGCACTATTTGCAGCTCAAACCATGTTACATTGGCACCGCCGTTGGTACCTCGCTGGAGGTATTCAATACGATACAGATGGCAAGCAAATGGTACAGTCAAATGTAACACTTGATTATAAAGGTGATAATAATCAGCTAGTACAATTGAACCATCGCTATGCAAATGATGTCTCAGGAAATACAATCGAGCAAGCAGGTGTATTTACAAGTATTCCTATTAGCGACGAATGGCAATTTATTGCAAGCTATCATCGAGATCTTGAAAACAACAGAAGTATCGAAGTATTGAGCGGATTACAGTATGAATCATGCTGTTGGGCTATCCAAATTACTGGGCACCGCCAAATTGAAACAGATTTAAATCAATCAATAGGCCAAGAACAAGCAACTTTTGATTCAGGTATTAGTTTGAATTTTGTATTAAAAGGACTTGGCAGTAAAAGCCGTTATGATGCACAAAAATTATTACAACAAGGTATTTTTGGCTATCGTAGACCGTATTTTCTTAGTAACTAGTATCACAACAGTACTATCAGCAAGAGTAGCAAAAAGAATATGAATTTAAAAAAATTATTAACATCAGCAGTTTTAAGTGCCAGCCTTTGTCAAAGTGCAATGGCCGCACCAGTAGAAATAGATAAAGTTATTGGCGTTGTAAACCAAGGCGTAATTTTAAAAAGCGAAGTAGACACCATTATTAATCGTGTTAAAAAGCAAGCCGAAGAACAAAACCAGCAATTACCAAAAGATGAAACTCTTCGTGTACAAGCTGTTGAGCGTTTAGTAAATCAAGCCCTTATGATACAAATGGCTGAACGTATGGGGTTACAAATCTCAGACAGCCAACTTGATCAAACTCTTGCAAGCATGGCACAAGAGCAAGGCGGTACAATTGCCGATTTACGCCGTACTATTGAAGGTTCGGGCGAAAGCTTTCAAGCTTACCGTGAAGAAATTCGTAAAGAAATTACAACGCAGCAAGTAACACGTGCAAGTGTCGATCGCCGTATTTATATTAGCGAACAAGAAGTTGATAACCTTTTAAAAATTATGGAAACCCAAGGTCAAAGTGCTGAAGAGTACGACATTGGTCATATTTTAATAGATATCCCTAACGATGCGAACGCTGACGAAATTGCTGGCGCAAAAACACGCGCAGATAAAGTTATTGAGCTATTAAACGATGGCCAAGAATTTAAGCGTATTGCTATTTCATCATCAAGCGGCTCTAAAGCACTTGAAGGTGGGCAGCTTGGTTACATGGGTATTAACGAAATGCCGTCGCTTTTTGCTGAAGCAGTAAAAGGCCAAAAGAAAGGCGCTATTGTTGGCCCTCTTCGCTCTGGTGCTGGTTTTCATATCATTAAAGTACAAGATGTTCGTGGTTTACAAGTTGTAGAAACAACTGAAGTGCGTTCACGCCATATACTAATTAAACCTTCAATTATTTTAAGTGAAGAAAAAGCACGCTCTATGCTTGCTGGCTTTGCAAAAGACTTACGCGCAGGAACTGCCGACTTTGGAAAATTAGCTAAAGAGTACTCAGAAGATCCAGGCTCTGCACTTAAAGGTGGCGAGTACGATTGGACAGATCCAACTACCTACGTACCTGCGTTTAAAGATACATTGCTTTCTCTTAAGCAAGACGAAATAAGCGAACCGTTTAGAACACAGTTTGGTTGGCACATTGTGCAGTTACTTGGTAAACGTGTAGCTGATAAAACTGAGCTAGCCAAACGTAACCGTGCTCACGGTATGTTGTTTAACCGTAAATTTAAGGAAGAAAGTTTTAACTGGCAGCAAGAAATGCGCGAGCAAGCTCACGTTGAAATTTTCACAGCAGACCAATAAATATGACCTTAAGAATTGCTATTACACCGGGTGAACCCGCCGGTATTGGCCCAGATTTGCTACTCACGCTTGCTCAGCAAGCGTGGGATGTTCAACTTATAGCGATTGCCGATGGCAAACTATTAAAAGAGCGTGCAAAACATTTAGGCTTAACAATAAACTTAATTAAATTTGATGATAATGCCCCCGCCATCGCAGCACCTGCTGGCAGCTTGTATATTCATCAGGTTGATTTAGGGGTTGATGTAGAACTTGGCGTACTAAACGACGGTAACGGACAATACGTGTTAGATACCTTGCGTATAGCAAGCGAAAAAAACATGGATGGCACCTTCGATGCAGTCGTTACGGGCCCGGTTCACAAAGGCATAATTAACAAAGCAGGTATTTCGTTTAGTGGGCACACTGAGTATTTTGCGCAGCAGTCAAATACTGCTGATGTAGTTATGATGCTTGCAACAGAGGGCTTACGCGTTGCACTTGTAACCACGCATATTCCACTTGCTTATGTATCGCGTGCCATTACACCTGAGCGTTTAACTAAAGTAGCGGGTATTTTAAATCACGACTTACAAACTAAGTTTGGTATAGAAAAACCACGTATTTTAGTGTGTGGCTTAAACCCGCATGCAGGTGAAGATGGCCATTTAGGTCGTGAAGAAATAGAAACAATCACACCAACGCTTGAGATACTTAGAAGCGAAGGTATGAATTTAATTGGCCCACTACCGGCCGATACCTTATTTCAAGATAAATACCTATCTGAAGCAGATGCAGTGCTTGCTATGTATCACGATCAGGGATTACCTGTGCTAAAATACAAAGGATTTGGTAAATCGGTAAATATTACCCTTGGCTTACCATTTATCCGCACATCAGTTGACCACGGTACTGCACTCGATTTAGCAGGGACTGGTACAGCTGACGTTGGCAGTTTTGAATTAGCGATCCGCGAAGCAATTAAGCTCGCCCAAGAAAAAGCACAAAATCAATGACCGATAAAGTACATTTAGGACACCGCGCTCGTAAGCGTTTTGGGCAAAACTTTTTATTTGATGAATCTATCATCGACAAGATAGTCTCTGCGATCGATCCTAAACCAGAAGACAACCTAGTAGAAATTGGCCCCGGCCTTGGCGCAATTACTGAGCCAGTAGCCGAATTAAGCGGCCATTTAACGGTTGTTGAATTAGATAAAGATTTAGCGCAACGATTAATTGAACACCCATTTTTGGGTCCTAAATTAACCGTTAACCAAGGCGATGCAATGACGTTTGACTTTGCAAGCTTGGTTCGCGATGACAAAAAATTAAAAGTGTTTGGTAACTTACCTTACAACATTTCGACACCGTTATTGTTTCATCTTTTTGAATTTTCAGATCATATTGAGCATATGCACTTTATGCTTCAAAAAGAAGTAGTAAAACGCATGGTAGCAGGCCCCGGTAGTAAAACATTTGGCCGTTTAAGCGTGATGACTCAATACTACTGTAATGCAATGCCGGTTGTTGAAGTACCACCTGAGTGCTTTAAACCAGCGCCAAAAGTTGACTCTGCGGTTATACGTTTAATACCTAAAAAGCCAGAGCAACGTACAGCAAAAAGCGTTAAAATATTAAACACAGTGTGTTTAGAAGCCTTTAATCAACGCCGTAAAACACTGCGTAACAGTTTAGGTAATTTACTAACTGCAGAAGAGCTTACTAGCATTGGCATTGATATAACGCTGCGTGCTGAGCGCTTATCTTTACAACAATTTATTGATATAGCTAACTGGATTTATGACAACAAGCAGTAATATTGGATCGCCTGTAAAGGTGTCTGTAGAAACATTTTACGTAGAAGGTCAATCTCAACCTGAGCTTGAAAAATACGTATTTGCTTACTCAGTAACGATTAAAAACCATAGTTTATGTAGTGCAAAATTACTGAGCCGCTATTGGTTAATTACCGATGCAAATGGCAAAGAAGTAGTAGTAGAAGGTGAAGGCGTTGTTGGCGAAATGCCAGACATTGGCCCAGGCGAAAGCTATAAATACACCAGCGGTGCAATTTTAGATACACCTGTAGGCACTATGCAAGGCCATTACACGTTACGCAACGAATTTGGCTCTGAGTTTCAGGCGCCTATTAATGTGTTTCGTTTGGCTTGTCCTAACATTTTGCATTAAGCACTTAAATGGCAGATTATGCGATAGGTGATTTACAAGGGTGTTTTAGTGAATTTAACACCCTTTTGCAACGGGTTGATTTTAACCCAAGCAAAGATCACCTTTATTTAGTTGGCGACATAGTTGCCCGCGGGCCAGACTCCCTAGCCTGCTTAGACTATATTTACAAACATCAAAATAGCATGACCATCACTTTAGGCAATCACGACCTTCACATGGTTGCCTGCTACTTTCTTAACAAACCTACCAATCCAAAAGATAAACTAAACCCAATATTTGAAAGCCCAAAATTAGCGCGTTACATCGCTTTTTTACAAACCCAACCATTGGCCTTAGAGCTTATAAAACATAACTGCTTTATATCTCATGCAGGATTAAACCCAGATTGGTCTATTGAAGACGCGCTAAAACAAGCACAATTTGCACAAAGCTGTTATCAATCAAACAATGCTAAAGCGTTTTTTGAACACATGTATCAGCCTCACCCGGAGCAGTGGTCAAGCAATCTTGATGGCTTTGCAAAGTTTAGATACATAGTTAACTACTTTACCCGCATGCGCTTTTTAACAAGTGATAACAAACTCGAGCTTAATGCAAAGGGTGCAATAACCGATAGCCAAACATTAACACCGTGGTTTAACCATTCTAATATTGCTAAAACTAAACACGATATTATTTTTGGCCACTGGGCCGCGCTTGAAGGTAAAACAGATAACCCAAGGGTTCACGCCTTAGATACAGGCTGCGTATGGGGTAACACTATGACCCTAATGGAGCTAAGTACTAAAAAAGTAATTATCGAAAAATCCCACCTTTCGTCTAAATAAACTGAAAAAAAACAATACATCTGTTAGATTTATCAATTAATAGTTAAAATTAGTTAAAGTAATTGATTTTAATTACTTAACTTATTGGTACAAACGCCGATAAGTCTTAATTGAAGTACTTTTGAGTGGAAATCTTATGAACCTGACAGTAAGCCAACGTATTTGGGGTGGTTTTATATTTATCACACTATTATTATTAATAATTGGTGGTAACTCCTTAATAAAAATTGCAAATATTGAGCGCTCCACTCAAAAAGTGAACCAACTATCACTTCCAGCACTAAATAAAAGCTCAGAACTACAAGCCGAGTTTATTTTAATGAGTAAAGCCGCTCAAGCGAGCTTTTACACTACTTCTGCAAATGAACTAGCCCCCATTAAAAAACAAGTTCTTGAGCAAAAGCAGTTATTCAATACCCTTCATCGTGAACTTCAAGACGTAGTAAAAAATGATGCAACGCTTAATCAAAGTAGCCAAAATGTAGAAAAAACCTACTTAAGCTTTTTAAGCACAGTTGAAAGCTTATTAGAAGATAAAAGCAAACAGCTAGCATTAAACAAAACATTAAAAGCACAATTAGAAAATATAGAGCTAAGTGCAGAAGATGCCAACTCTGTTGTACTCGATATTATTGACATTGATGGCTTTGAGCAAAACCACCCTCGTGCTTATCAAGCTGCAAACAATTTAGAAAATAACTTTATGTCGGTGGTAAGTAACAGCACTGATATGCTAACTGTTAAAACGCTTAATACTCTCGATATTGTTAAAAACGAGCAAACCTATTACCTAGAAGAAGTTACACGTACCATTGCCTTAATTAAACCGGCTATTGAGCAAACTCACAGCGATTTATACTCAAGCTTAAAAGAAAATGTTGATACTTTAGAAAACAATATAAAAGGTAGTAGTGGTTTAGCTGCAAACAAAAAACGATTAATTGACTCGATTACGCTAACAGAGTCAGAGCTTGCACAGTCAGAGCAAGCCACCAAAATGGCACTTAACCAAATTGATGAGTTAGTTAATCAAGCAAGTGACGTTGCCTTTAAATTACAGCAAGGCGTGCGCAGCGACGTAGACTCTGCAAATTTATGGACGTGGGTTGGTATGATTATAGCCACTCTTTTAGCTGTAGCGATTGCTATTATTACTGTTAGCCGTATTACTAAACCACTTGCTGAAGTTAACCGAATTTTAGATATTGTTGCCAGTGGCGACATGACACAACGCTTAGACGACAGCGCTAAAGACGAATTTGGCGAGCTATCTAAAAGTTGTAACACCTTAATTGATAACTTACGCAGCCTAATTAAAGGCATTATTTCGCGCTCTACTCAGCTTGCAGCAGCATCAGAGCAAACATCGGCCATTACCGCCGAATCAAGCCAAGCAATTCGTAACCAGCAAGCACAAGTTGAACAAGCAGCCACTGCAACGACCGAAATGAGCAGTACATCACAAACGGTTAGCAACAGCGCTCAACAAGCACTTAGCGAAATTAAAAATGCTGATAAAGAAGCTGAGCGTGTTAAAGGTATTTCGAATAACAATAAAGCCACGATTGAACAGTTAGCACGTGAAGTAGACGACGCCTCACAAGTAATTAATAAACTGCATCAAGATAGCGCATCAATTGGCAGCATTTTAGATGTAATACGCGGAATAGCGGATCAAACTAACCTACTTGCACTAAATGCCGCAATTGAAGCTGCACGTGCTGGTGAATATGGCCGAGGCTTTGCTGTTGTAGCAGACGAAGTACGCTCTCTGGCGAGTAAAACTCAAGAGTCGACCCAAGAGATACAATCAATGATTGAGTCTCTTCAAACAGGTGCAGAAGCTGCAGTAACGGCAATGAGTAAAGGTAAGCAACGTGCGGTATCGTGTGTTGAGCAAACCGACCTAGCAAGTAGCGCACTTGATTCGATTACATTTGCGGTTTCGCAAGCTCACGATGTAAGTGAAGAGATTTCGACTGCCGCACTTGAGCAACAACAAGTAGCACAAGAAATTAGCGAACGCCTTGAGTCGATTGTAGCCATAGCAGAGCAAACAGCCGAAGGCGCAAACCAAACTAACATCTCAAGTTCAGAAGTAGCAAAACTTGCCGAAGAGCTTCGCTTGTCGGTAGACGAATTTAAAGTTTAGGTTTACTAAAACGATTAAAAAACCCCGATGGTACTATGTACCATCGGGGTTTTTATTTATCAGGACTTTAAAAGCGAGATGTAAAACCTCGCCGGTAGGCGTGAAGCTTGCTCACGCGAAAAGCGCAGCTTTTAATATTTATACTTAATAGCTTACCTACTTTTGGCTTATCTAAAGCGAAGCGCCCTCCTAGCCTCTTTGTGAATAAATCACTTAAAACCTTATTGCACAAAGAGAAGCAAAAGAGGAGTCAATGAGAAGACATTAAAACAATAGTAATTATGTATTTTCACTTCTCTAAAGCGAAGCGCCCTCTTAACCTCTTTGTGAATAAATTACTTAAAACCTTATTGCACAAAGAGAAGCAAAAGAGGAGTAAATGA
>NZ_JBEOOQ010000054.1:0-26448 GCF_040309305.1 Pseudoalteromonas sp. RB2-MNA-CIBAN-0110
GTGGGCACTATGACATTACACAAGCTTCACATTGTAGAGAGCCCACATCTAACGATTCGGGCTTTTTTACGTCTGCAGAAAAGTGAAATACGCGCAATTAACACACACTCACATCAACACATATCACGTAGGTCGGGCGAGCGCAGCGACTCCCGACGTTAAAATCACAACAAAACCCCTCAATAACTCAGTCGGCCAATAAAGTAGCATTTGCATTGCGACTATCCACCGGTGTAGGTGTGATCACAAGTCATCGGCTTCACATTGTAAAGAGCCTTGCTCTAACTATTCAGTAGCCTATTAGACATTTCCATTAGGTATATAGCCTTATTTACAGACACTAGTAGGCAATTAATTGGGGGGCACTATTGTGCGCTAAGTTTACCTAAGTGATTTACCGCATTACATCTGTAACTAACTGTAGTTTTAGCGCGTGCAGAATAAATACACATACCTGATAATTATACTAATCGGCAATAATACCTAATCAATTTGGTGGATTGAACTTGACGTTAATTGCGTTAGAAATTTCTGATATACGATTGCATGGATACAGAAGGTTGAGCAACTTAGGAGTAATTGGCGAGAACAACGAAATAAAGAAATTTTTGTCCTCAAATAGATCATTTAACTAGGGAGATTGGCGTAAAGTTTATTTTATTTTTATATTTTCTTGGTGCTAACTAACCATCTATACACTCCAATAAAAAACAATGCTGCAGATCCAAAGCTACTCAATACCCAAATGACTTTTAAAATGTTACCGCCAATGCTGCCGTCATGTAGAGGGTGTATCCAGTTTTTTATTTTACTAGCCGTACTTTGCTTATCTATATTAAACACGCTCTCTAACTTTCCTGTAAGTGCATTAACCTCTATATAGCTATGTGGAAAGCGATACGAAGGATCGTTTACAGTTTGAAATCTTAATCTGTAAATAGCATTTAAGTTTGATGGTGTTTCAATCCAAGCTAAACGCGTATTCGGTAATGCTTTTTCAGCTATTAATACCGCTTGTGATAAAGGAATATTGGTTTGTTTGCTCGGTTGAATTTGTGTTTTTGGTGGAGAGTTTATATCGCTAACTAGAGCGGTTAATATAGGATCTGTTTGTTTTGGAATAGCGAGCATAACACCTGTAACAGTTAAAGCTAGTAGCGGTATGCAGAAGGTTAAACCAATTAGTTTATGCCAGTCGTATAGCAAACCTATTTTAGAGCTACGAGATTTAAATTTTAGTGCCTTTACCCACTGCCCAGGCTTTGGAAACCAAGCAAAGAATCCAGAGATAAGAAGAACTATTGAGGCTATGCCTATATAGCCAACAACGAGAGTGCCCGTTGCTCCTGTTAGTAATGAAAAATGTAAGTTGTACATCCAAGTTACTAAGTATTTTCCCCAATAGTTTTTACGTATTACTTTATCACTACTGCTAGATAGCCATACCATTAAGGGGGCAAAGCCTTGCTCTTTTGTTTCTATTGGATTGTAGTATCGCGCGGGAATTACTGAGTTTATACCTGTGTTTTCTAATCGCCATGGCCCTTGCTTTGAAGGGAAATTGGCTCTTAGCGTATTATATGCTTGATCCCAATTAGGCGTTTTTATGTTTGTAATAGCGTCATTTGCTGGATTTAGCAGTAAGTCTATTTGTGGGTAATAAACTAATACGGAGCCAGAAAGGCTAATAATAGCAAGTAAAACACCTATCGATAGACCTAAGTATAAATGTAACCGCCTGAATATTTTTCGCCATGAAAGCTTTAGTGTCATTAATTAAATAGTCGTAATGAGTAATGCAGGTTTATTGGGCATTAAAGAATGATTAATTACGCGGTATATTATATGGTTTTTTGATATGAGTTGTGCGGCATTTTGTCGCACTTATTAAATTAGGTATTTAGAAAGTAAAACGCCAGCCCTTGGCTGGCGTTAAAATACAAACTTGAAGCTTATTTAAGCTTTAGGTCCTGCATTTTTTATATCGTCTGATACGTCATACTTAGCAAAGTTTTCAGTGAAGTCTGCGGCAAGTTTTGCTGCATATTCATTGTACTTAGCTTTATCTTCCCACGTATTAATAGGATTAAGTAAGTTAGTATCTACACCTGGAACTGCTACCGGTACATCTAGGTTTAAAACATCAATGTGCTGAGTTTCAACACCCGCTAATTTACCAGATACGATTGCATCAATTACTGCACGAGTAGTTGGGATATCAAAACGTTTACCTGTGCCGTAAGGGCCGCCAGTCCAACCTGTATTCACAAGGTACACCTTAGCGCCAAACTCGCGTACACGCTTCATAAGAAGCTCAGCGTAAACACCAGCAGGGCGTGGGAAGAATGGTGCGCCAAAACATGTCGAAAATGTTGATTCAATATCGCTAGTTGAACCAATCTCAGTAGAACCAACTTTTGCTGTGTATCCACTTAAAAAGTGAAAAGCAGCAGCTTCTTCGCTAAGTATAGAAACCGGTGGTAATACACCGCTTACATCACAAGTTAAAAATACAACAGCCTTAGGTTCGCCTGCGCGGTTTTCTACTTTACGTTTTTCAACGTGTTCAAGTGGATATGCTGCACGGCTATTTTGAGTAAGGCTAGTATCGTTAAAATCTGGAACGCCTTTTTCATCTAACACTACATTTTCTAAAATAGTGCCAAAGCGAATAGCATTCCAAATTACAGGTTCATTCTTTTGTGACAGGTCGATACATTTAGCATAACAACCGCCTTCAATATTAAACACGCTTCCAGGTGCCCAGCCGTGCTCGTCATCACCAATTAAAAAGCGAGTAGGGTCTGCTGAAAGTGTTGTTTTACCCGTACCAGATAAACCGAAGAATAATGCTGTATCGCCTGCTTCACCAACGTTAGCAGAACAATGCATTGGTAATACACCTTTTGCTGGTAGTAGGAAGTTTTGTACAGAAAACATCGATTTTTTCATTTCACCGGCGTAACGCATACCTGCTAGTAATACTTTACGCTGTGCAAAGTTAATAATAACGGTGCCATCGCTATTTGTGCCATCACGTTCTGGCTCACATACAAACGAAGGAACGTTCATTACTTGCCATTGTGGTAAGTTTGAAGCGTTATAGTTCTGCGGTTCGATAAACATGTTTTTGGCAAAAATATGGTGCCACGCTGTTTCTGTAGTTACAACTACAGGTAGATAATGCTCAGGGTCTGCGCCAACTTCTAGGTGAGAGGTGAAGTGGTCATTACTTTGAACATGTGATTCTACGCGAGCCCATAATGCGTCAAATTTGTCTGCATCAAATGGACGATTAACGTTGCCCCATTGAATATCATTTTGAGTTGTTGCTTCTTGTACAATAAAACGATCTTTTGGTGAACGACCAGTTCGTTTTCCTGTAATTGCAACAAAAGCACCATTTGCGGCTAAAGTACCTTCGCCACGGCGGATCGCATGCTCGACAAGTTCAGCTGCGGTTAAATCGACAAAACGTGTAGCGCCTGTAGTCATGTTTATACCTAACTATGTGTGAGAGTTTGAACGGATAGCTCTGGGGTTATCAGTGCCCTTAAACTGAAATTATAGTAACAGAAGGTTTTAAGATATTCGAGCCCGTAAAGCCTCTAAAAACACATATATTTAAGAAAAAACATGAATAATTTCAATGATACCGGTGTCATGAAATTAGCAGAAAAGATGACACCGGTATCATCTTTTTATAATATAAAACCGCATATTTTGCGGCTTTAATTACTATATATAGATGAAGCTGAACATTTAGTTGAAAATGCTTTTTATATCTTGTTCGTTAAAAACATACTCTTTTAAACAGTAATGACAGTTAATATTAACAGACCCTTTCTCAGCTACGTCTTTAAGTAGTTCTTCTTGTCCAATATTAACAAGCGCAGTAATTGTTTTATCACGACTACAACCACATTTGAATTTAATCGCTTGAGGTTCAAATACGCGAGGATTATCTTCGTGATAAAGGCGTGTAAGGACAGTATTAGCATCAAGGTATAATAGTTCTTCATCTTTAATTGTATTACTTAATGCTTCTAGGTGTGCAAAGTCTTCAATTGATTTTTGTTTATCAACTGGGAGTACTTGTAAAAATAGACCACATGCTTTTGCGCTACCTTCTGTTGTGTCGGTTGCAAACCAAAGGCGTGTTTTTAATTGCTCTGACTGCTCAAAGTAACTTTCGATACATTCACTCAGAGTATCATGCTCTAGCGGAACTATACCTTGGTAACGTTCACCCTTACTTGGTGTAATAGTGATCACCATATAGCCCTGACCAATAAGCTCTTTTACAGTTGTGCCCGTAATTTCGCTTTGCAGGCGTGCAATACCACGCATGTTTTGTTTATCATCACCATTTATAACTGCATATTTAACTGGTCCATCACCTTGAAGCTGTACTGCAATTTCACCTTCAAACTTTAAAGTGGCGGTTAATAAACAGGTTGCAACAAGTAACTCACCTAGTAATGCTTTAACAGGGTCTGGGTAATTATGGTCGGCAATCATTTCATTATAAGCATTCTCGATTTGTACGAGTTCGCCACGAACATCTAGTTCGTTGAATAAATAACGGTGAAGTAAATCTTGTTGCATGAGCGGCTATACCTAACTTGATTTCATTTTTAAAAGTTCGCGTCTTTGCTTTTTATCCGGTTTTTTATCCGGATGAGGAGCAAAAAAGCTGTTATTTTTGCGTGCGATGCTGTTTTCTTCGCGTTTAGCAATACTTGCATCAGATTCTTGATACATGGTCTGTGCAATGGGGGCGCTTTGACGTTTTTCAAGCACTGAGAGTATAGTTATCAGCTTTTCATCTACGCCCTGAGCCAGTTTTACTTTTGCGCCAACGTCTACTATTTTACTCGCTTTTGTACGTTGCCCATTATAATGTACTTTGCCGCCTTGCACCATTTCGCGTGCAACTGCACGAGTTTTATAAAATCGCGCAGCCCATAACCATTTATCTAATCGAACTTTTAACCCATCTACAGGGTCTGAGCTGGTATTAGCATTACTTTTTTTACTCATAAGGCATTTCCCCACGTTTTTATAGCTTAAAATTTATCATGAAATCATCGTAGGATGAAGGTATTACAACGGCAGTTTACTTTTTGTACTGTTATGTAAAGTTAATTTAATCTGTTTACAAAGTTTAATATTAGTGTGCTTGTTGAAAGAAAAATGAAAGGGTACTATGGGTACGCGCTAACGCAGTAAATTAAAATAAGAACACTATTTATGGAACAGCAAATCCAACAACTAAAACAATTTTTAACTCGTTTACCGCATGCTAAGTTAAGTGCATTAGTGACACTGTTAGTTGTTGTTTATCTTGCATTTTTATTATCAAAACTTGTTTGGCTTTTGTGGCCAAAACCACCAGTAACTCTACTTACCCCTACTCATTATACTAACCAGTCATCTGGTGCGAGTAACAACTCAGCGCAGCATATTATTGAGCAATTTTTATTTGGTAAAAAAACTGTAACAAACAACAATAATACTGCAAAGCAATCGCAGGTAATAAATAATGCGCCAGAAACGCGCTTAAGTATCAATTTAACCGGTATCGTAGCGGTTAATAACGATGACAAAGCAGGTATCGCAATTATTGAATCACAAGGTAAGCAAGTAAGCTATCTTGTTGATGAAGTAGTATCGGGTACGCGTGCTGAAGTTGCACAAATATTGCCGGATCGTATTATTTTGAGTGTTAATGGACGCTTTGAAACATTAATGCTTGATGGACTCGATTTCAGTAAGAAGGTGTCTATGCCAGTACTCGCTGCGCGTGATGATTCTGAAATGGGTCCGCAAAAATTAGAACCAAGTGATCTACAAATAGATGCCACTGCAGATCCGGACGTTAAAGAAGCAATTATAGAAACACGTGAAGAGTTACTCGAAGAGCCGGGCAAGCTATTTGACTATATACGTGTTTCACAAGCCATGAATGATGGTGAGCTAATTGGATATCGCTTAAGTCCAGGTAAAGAGCCTGAGCTATTTAAGCAAATGGGTTTAAAAAATAACGATTTAGCCATTTCTATAAATGGCTATCAATTAACAGATTTAAAACAGGCTATGTCAGCTATTAATGAGCTGCGTAATAGTACAGATGCCAATATCACTATAGAACGTGATGGTGAACAAATTGATGTGCAATTTAGTCTGCAATAATTTAGCTTTGGAGTTTTAATACGATGGTTCAGGTGCTACACCTCAAAAAAATTAAAAAAGGGTTAGCTAAGTACGCAGCACTTTTTTTGGCGGCAAGTATTTCTTTGTCTGTTTCTGCTGTTGAATATGCTGCTAACTTTAAAGGAACTGATATCAATGAGTTCATTAACATTGTTGGTAAAAACCTTAATAAAACAGTAATTATTGACCCTAACGTGCGTGGAAAGGTAAATGTTCGCAGTTACGAGTTAATGGACGAAGCACTTTATTATCAGTTCTTCTTAAATGTATTGGAAGTTTATGGCTACTCAGCTGTTGAAATGGACAATGGCATAATTAAGGTAGAAAAAAGTTCAGACGCTAAAAAATCAAATGTGCCACTTATTGACGAAGGTAGTGAAGCTAGCGGCGACATGATGATTACGCGTGTTGTACGTGTTAAAAATGTAAGTGTGCAGGAGCTTGGTCCTCTAGTTCGTCAATTTAGCGATCAAAAAGATGGTGGCCACGTTGCTAACTTTAATGCGGCTAACGTAATGATGCTAACAGGTCATGCTGCATCGGTTAATCGCTTAGTTGAGATTATTCGCTCTGTTGATCAGGCGGGTGACAAGCGTGTAGACATCGTTAAGCTTAAATATGCGACGGCAGATGATGTTGTCTCTGTGGTAGATAATATTTATAAAGACAGCGGTAAAGGCAGTGTACCTGAATTCTTAATTCCAAAAGTTGTGGCTGATGGCCGAACTAATAGCGTTATTGTAAGCGGTGAAGGCCAAGCCCGTACACGTGCTATTGAACTAATTAAGCGCTTAGATGGTGAGTTAGAAAGCCAAGGTAATACTAAGGTGTTTTACCTAAATTATGCTAAAGCTGAAGATTTGGTCAAAGTATTGCAGGGTGTTAGTAAGTCACTTGTTGAAGATGCACAAGGCGGTACTACTAAAACTCGTAGCAGAAGCAATAATGAAAGCAGTATAGAGTCTCACCCAGACTCAAACTCATTAATTATTACCGCACAGCCAGACACAATGCGATCACTTGAATCTGTAATTGAACGCCTTGATATTCGCCGTGCCCAAGTACTAGTTGAAGCCATTATTATTGAAGTAATGGAAGGCGACGGGGTTAACTTAGGCCTGCAGTGGATTTCTGAGCAGGGCGGTATGCTGCAGTTTAACAACGGCACTACGGTTCCCGTGGGCTCGTTAGCTGTTGCTGCAGAGCAAGCACAAGATGTAACCGTTACTAAAAATATAATAGGAACAGAATCTGGTACGGTAACGCCGTATACGGAAACAACAGAAGGTGACTATGGTCCATTAGCCTCCTTACTTAGTGGCATTAATGGTTTAGCGCTGGGCGTTGTTAAAAATGATTGGGGCGCAATTATTCAGGCTGTTGCCACTGATACAAATTCAAATATTTTGGCTACCCCTTCTATTACTACAATGGATAACGAAGAAGCCTCTATTTTAGTCGGTCAAGAAGTACCTATTATTACAGGCTCACAAACAGGCAGTAATAATGCTAACCCATTTCAAACAGTTGAGCGTCAAGAAGTAGGTATTAAGCTGGTAGTTACGCCACAGATTAATGATGGTTCAGCAGTACAGCTTACTATTGAGCAAGAAGTATCGAGCGTAAGTGGTGCAACTGCGGTTGATATTTCAGTAAATAAGCGTTCAATTAAAACAACTGTTATGGCCGATGATGGCGGTATGGTTGTACTTGGCGGTTTAATTGACGAAGACGTACAAGAAAGCGTTTCTAAGGTGCCGTTATTAGGCGATATCCCTATTTTAGGACACCTGTTTAGATCAACAAATACAACGCGCCGTAAGCGTAATCTTATTGTGTTTATTCGCCCAACCATTATTCGTGATGGTGTAAGCATGAATAAGTTAAGCTTTAATAAATATAACTTTATTCGTGGTGAGCAGTTTAAACAAAAAGAAGACGGTATTGAGTTAATGCCAATGACTGATACGCCTATTTTACCTGAGTGGAATGACGAATTAGTACTTCCCCCTACGTATGAAGAGTCTCTGCGTAAACAAAATGCACAAGAGCGTAAAGATGACTAATGCGATTCAAGAGATAAACCAAGATGTGGTTCATCCTAAAACGCATAATCAGGATGAGCTATTAACGAGTGATGTGTTAGTTGAGTTACCAGCAAAGCGTTTGCCGTTTTCCTATGCAAGACGTGCAGGTGTGTTACTTGGCAAAAACAAAGATCACCGCATAGTTTACTACCGTGGTGAGCTAGATGTGGAAGTACTATTAGAAGTACGCCGTATCGCAGGCCATGGTTTTACACTTGAGCAATTGGCTGATGATAAATTTGAGCTATTGCTTGAAGCGTCATACCAACGTGATAGCTCTGAAACACAACAAATGATGGAAGATATTGGCAACGAGGTTGATTTATTCTCACTTGCTGATGAACTTCCGCAAACTGAAGATTTACTGGCTGGTGACGATGATGCGCCAATAATCAAGCTTATTAACGCCATGCTAAGTGAAGCGATTAAAGAAGGGGCTTCTGATATTCATATCGAAACCTTCGAGCAAGAGCTTGTTATTCGCTTTAGGGTCGATGGCGTGCTTAAAGAAGTACTTAAGCCTAATCGTAAACTTGCATCGTTACTTGTGTCTCGTATTAAAGTAATGGCTAAGCTTGATATAGCCGAAAAACGCATTCCACAAGATGGCCGTATTAGCTTACGTATTGCCGGGCGTGCAGTTGATGTGCGTGTGTCTACAATGCCATCGAGCTTTGGTGAGCGTGTAGTACTGCGTTTACTTGATAAAAACAACGCGCGTTTAAACCTTGAAGATTTAGGTATGACCGCAGATAACCGTGCATTGTTTTCAGATTTAATTAGTAAACCCCACGGCATTATTTTAGTAACAGGGCCAACGGGCTCTGGTAAAAGTACCACTCTATACGCTGGTATGAGCCAAATTAACTCACGCGATCGCAATATTCTTACCGTTGAAGATCCGATAGAGTACGAAATTCCAGGCATTGGGCAAACACAAGTTAATGCAAAAGTTGATATGACATTTGCACGTGGTTTACGTGCAATATTACGCCAAGATCCTGATGTAGTAATGGTGGGTGAAATACGCGACCTTGAAACTGCGCAAATTGGTGTTCAAGCGTCACTTACCGGCCACCTTGTTATGTCTACTCTGCATACTAATACCGCATCGGGTGCAATTACACGTATGGAAGATATGGGTGTTGAACCATTCTTACTTTCATCGTCGTTACTCGGTGTGTTGTCGCAACGGCTAGTACGTACATTGTGTAATACCTGCAAAGAAGGTCACACGGCTGATGAGCATGAATGCCAGCTGTTAGGGGTTCCTTTTGAAAGCCAACCGACAATTTATCGAGCAGTAGGGTGTGAAGAGTGTAACTTTAATGGCTATCGTGGTCGTACGGGTATTCACGAGTTACTTGTAGTTGATGAAACAATACGCGAAATGATTCACAACGGTAAAGGCGAGCAAAGCGTAGAGAAATACATTCGTAAGCGCAGCCCAAGTATTCGCCAAGATGGTTGTAGCCGTGTACTTGTAGGTAAAACAACACTTGAAGAAGTATTGCGTGTTACCCGTGAGGAAGGTTAACTATGGCGGCGTTTGAATACCGTGCCTTAGATGGCCGAGGTAAAGAAAAAAAAGGCATTTTAGAAGCTGATACAGCTAAACAAATTCGCCAAACTTTACGTGATCAAAAACTTACGCCGCTTGAAGTTGTCCCTGCGGCGCAAAGTGATAAACAAGTCAAAGGCGAAAAAGCCCCTTTACTCGGTGGCTTTTTTAAGCCGACAATTTCAACCTCAGACTTAGCATTAATTACAAGGCAATTAGCAACACTTATTCAATCGGCACTTCCTGTTGAAGGCGCTGTTATGGCGGTTGCTGAGCAATGCGAAAAGCCGCGTTTAAAGCGGATGCTTATGTCGGTACGCTCAAAAGTAGTCGAAGGTTACACCCTTGCCGATGGTCTTAGTGAGTTTCCTCATGTTTTTGACGACTTATATCGTGCAATGGTAGCCGCAGGCGAAAAGTCGGGTCACCTTGACCAAGTACTTAATCGTTTAGCCGACTATACCGAGCAGCGCCAACATATGCGTAGCCAAATAACTCAGGCTATGGTTTACCCCATTATATTAGTGGTATTTGCAATTGGTATTGTGTCGGTATTACTGGGCACCGTAGTACCAAAAATATTAAAAACGTTTGAAAAAACGAAACAAGTACTTCCTTGGACAACCGAATGGGTTATGGCAGGCAGCCATTTTGTGCAAAATTATTGGTTTATTAGTTTAATAGCGATTACAGCTATAGCCATTGGTATTAAGCATGCACTTAAGCAGCCTAAAATACGTTTTTGGTGGGATGACCGAGTGCTACATATGCCAGGTATAGGTAAAGTGGCTCGTGGTATTAACACCGCACGTTTTGCGCGTACTTTAAGTATTTTATCGTCAAGCTCGGTACCATTGCTCGAGGGGATGCGTATCTCGGGCGGTGTATTAATTAACGAAAAAATTAAAAAAGCGGTTGCAGATGCATCCGATAGAGTGAGTGAGGGTGCAAGCTTAAGAGCTGCACTTCAGCAAACTAAGTTGTTTCCACCAATGATGCTGCATATGATAGCAAGTGGTGAAAAATCAGGTGAACTAGAGCAAATGTTAGAGCGTGCTGCAAATAACCAAGATCGCGAATTTGAGAGCATGGTTAATGTATCGCTTAAACTACTAGAGCCTGCGATGATCGCCTCAATGGCGGTTATTGTATTATTTATAGTAATGGCAATATTGCAGCCAATAATGGCGATGAATAAAGCTGTTGGACTTTAAGTTAGAATAAATTTTTAAATATATTAATGGTTTTACCTAAACCATTTTTACTTAATGTTTTTAGAATAATGAGGTAATTACGTGAATAAACAATCAGGTTTTTCTTTACTAGAAGTGATGGTGGTACTGGTTATCATCGGGATGATTATGTCAATTGTTGCACCTAACATTATGGGTCAGCAAGAAGAGGCTGCTATCGATAAAGCGCATCTAGATATTCAGCAATTAGAAGATGCAATGAGCTTATACAAGCTTAAAAATAAGAGCTACCCAAGCACAGAGCAAGGTCTTGAAGCGCTAGTTACTCAAACAAGCATTGAACCGGTTCCAAAACGTTTCCCTGACGGTGGTTTTATTAATGAATTACCAGAAGATCCATGGGGTAATCTATATCAGCTAATTAGCCCAGGTGAAATTGGCAAGTTTGATATTTTTTCTATGGGCCCTGATGGTGAAGTAGGTACTGATGATGATATCGGTAACTGGGACGAAGAAAAACAATAATGCTTAAGTACACTGCTTTGTATGAACATGTTAATGCTAGAGGCTTGCTATGAAAGCAAGCCTTAAGCAGCGCCATGCAAAAAGCAGAGGCTTTAGTTTAATAGAAATTTTAGTGGTATTAGTGATTATCGCTTTTGCTACAAAAATGGTGGTATATAGCTTAGAAGGCGGTGCTGAGGAAGAATTAGATACTCAAGCATTAAGGCTGCATACCACCATTAACATGGCATCGGAATTTGCCATTTTAAACCAAGTTGAATTGGGCTTATTAGTAGAAGAAAATACGTTAGAGTATTTAGTTTTCGATGGTGAAAAGTGGATTACCTTTGACCGTGAAGATCTTTTTAAACCAATAGAGTTAGATGAAAGATTAAAGCTCACTCTCAACTTAGAAGATTTAGCGTGGGCGCAAGATAACCTCTTAGAGCAATCTAACTGGCGCGAACTTATGAGTGGCGGCGATGAGGACAGTTTACTTGAGCTTAAAAAGTTAAAAATCCCACAAGTGCTTATTTTGTCATCAGGTGAGGTAAGCGCGTTTCAACTTATATTAGAGTTAAAAGAGCAAAGCGAGCCTGTGTATTACATTGAAGGTGAATTTGCTGCACCAGTAAACTTTCGCCGAGAGCCAGAATAATGAAGCGCACTAAAGGGTTTACCTTATTAGAGGTATTAGTGGCATTAAGTATTTGTGCTATGGCGGGTATAGCTGCAATGCAAGCAACAAGCGAGCACATACACCACTTAACGACTATTGAAGAGCAAACCTATGCATCTTGGGTCGCCGAAAACGTTATTATTGAACAGCGTACTAAAGGCGAACAATGGCAAGGTAAAAATAACCTTAAAGGCAGCGAAGTAATGGGCGGTGTTGAATGGTTTTGGCAGCAAGAAGTAACAGCCACTGCTGACAAAAGCTTTGTTAAGTTAACCATAAATGTTTTTACGGATGAAAAATATGAGCATTCGGCATATGAGTTATCAACGTATCTAAATAAAGGCAAAAAGTAAGTGAAGCAGCGCGGGTTTACATTACTTGAAGTTATGGTAGCACTGGGTATTTTAGCTTTTGTTATTATTGCTACTCATCAAATATTAGAGACGACAACAAGAGCAAAAGATGCCTCCGATGAAAAAATTGCTGAGTTAAATGGGTTGCAAACAACATTTAGGTTAATGGATCAAGATTTTAGCCAAATGACTAAACGTGCAGTACGAAACGAATCTGGTGATGTTCAAGAACAATATTTACTTGCTGGTCGTTACGTTTTAGAAAGCCAATACGATGGTATTGCGTTTGTACGAGATGGCTGGATAAATCCAATTAATTTATTGCCACGTTCAGAACTACAAGCCGTTGGTTATAGAGTGATAGACGATAACCTTGAGCGTGTTTATCGGGTTTATGTTGATCAGCTTGATAATATGGAACCGCGAGTTCAACGTGTACTAGAAAATGTTGAAGAGCTTAAGTTTGAGTTTTTAGATGATAAAAACGAATGGCAAGAACAGTGGGAAATTAAAGCTCTCCCTAAAGCGGTTGCTGTTACTTTGCAACAAATAGAAGCAGAGCCAATTCGTCGTGTATTTTTAGTTCCTGGGCAAGGCAAAGTTGTTGCTACACAAAGTACGGATGTGAATAATGGTTAAGCAGCAATCATCGCGCGGCGCAGCACTTGTTATTGTTTTGTTTATTGTGGCATTAGCGGCTATTTTAGCAGTAGAAATGAGTGCTAATTTAATGGTTCAAGTGCAAAAAAGCACTAATTTGCAAGGTCATCAGCAAGCTAAATGGTACGCCTACGGTGCAGAAGAGCTTGCTATTAAAGGGCTAATACAAAGTAAAAAAGATGATGCTGATAAAACAACACTTGATCAAGTTTGGGCAACTCAAGGTGATGCTTCATACCCTGTTGATAACGGCACGTTAAGTGGCAAAATTACTGATTTACAAGCATGTTTAAATTTAAATGCTTTAGCCATAGCGCCAGAAGAAAATAGCGCAAGTAAAACAAACCCTGCACATAAAGCACTATTTGCATTACTTGAAAACATTGAAGATTTACCTGCTGATGAATCAGAAGAGACAATGGCAGATAGCGTATTTGATTGGCTTGACGAGGACAGTATTACATATCGCTCAGGCGCAGAAGAAGACGAGTATTTATCACGAGATTTTCCGTATATGACAGCCAATAGTTTATTTGCATCAACATCGGAATTACGCTTGGTTAAGGGCTTTAACCCATTAGTGATGGAAAAAGTACTGCCATATGTATGTGTAATACCAGGCAGTACGCTTTTATCTATTAACGTAAATACATTAATCCCAGAGCAAGCACTCATACTCAGTGCCTTAATAGAAAGCTTGAGCTTATCTGGTGCAGAGGCTGTGATAGGTGCAAGACCGCAAACTGGCTTTGACACCATTGATGAATTTTTTGAACAGGTGAAGCAACAAGGCGGTACTAATACCGACTCAGTCAAAAGTTTATTTAGTATTAAAAGCGAATATTTTAAATTACAAACGCAGGCAAATTTTGTCGACCTGCGTTTTTCGATGACCACATTACTGCACGCTAAAGACGGTGACGTAACGATACTGGCGCGAAAATTTGGAGGCGTACAGTGACAGAAATACTGTTGATCCGCACGGGTCAAACCGAGCAAGAATTGCTTAATTGGTTAATTTACTCACCACAAGAACAAGAAATAATAGCCAGTGGCGAGTTACCAAATGCAGAGCATTTAAGTGAGCTAAGCGAAAAAGCACTTACCCGAGAAGTGGTCGTGTTGTTACCCAGTGATCAAGTGCAATTAAAAACGGTCGCTTTGCCAACAAAATGGAATCGCAAGCTTGAGCAAGCATTGCCATACATGCTTGAAGAAGATATAGCATGTGACGTAGATGAACTGTTTATAGCAGTAGCGCAGCCGACAATGCTTGGTGAGCAACATGCAATTCGTGTAGCAATGACAGACCGTGAATGGTTTGAACAATGGCTCGCATTATTTGTAGAGCATAATCTATCAGTATACAGAATATTACCCGATGCTTTGTTGTTACCGCTTGCAGATGATGGCGCAGTCACCGCTATCGAGCTCAATAACCAATGGTTATTTAAGCAAGGGCAATGGCACATAGGTGCGGTTGAATCTAGTTGGTTAAATGGCTACTTAACAGCCATGGGTAATCCTGATATTAAGCATTTTAGCCCAGCTAGTCAGTTTCCAGAAAGCGTTAACTTACAAGCGCAAACAAGTGAGTACGACTTACCTCTAGCATTATTTGCAAAGCAGTTAGATAGCGTTAATTTTAACTTACGCCAAGGTATGTATCAGCTTAAAAAGCAAAGCGCTTTATGGTGGGGTTACTGGAAAGGCGCCGCAATTATAGCAAGTGTTGCATTGGTTTCTACGATTACAATAAAAGCTATTGAGTTACACCAACTTAATACACAAGTAGAATTAGCTAAAGCTCAAGTAGTCGACAGATACCAAAAAGCATTTCCAGGAACTAAAGTTCGCCCCAATCTAATTAAAAGCCAAATTAAAGGCGCGTTAGATAAAGTGCAAGGCTCAAGTGAGTCGGGCTTTTTAGACTTAACGACTAATTTGGTTGATGTATTTTCGCAAGTTAGCGAATTTACACCTGAAACACTTCGTTATGACAAACGTCGCAATGAGCTGCGCATTCGTGCACGTGCTAAAGACTTCCAAACCTTTGGTAAAGTAAAAATCATACTTGAAAAACAAGGTTTAACTGTTGAGCAAGGGTCTTTAAATAATGACGGTGATTATGTCGTTGGTGAAATTAAACTGCGAGGTGCAGTATGAAAAAGCAGTTAATGCAACAATGGCGCTCGCTTAAAGAGCAAGAACAACAATTGGTAATGGTCGCTGGTGGCGTGTTTATTATTTTTGTTTTAGTAATGGGAATATTTCGACCATTAAATAATGCGATAGAAAAGGCACAGCAATCTCAAATTAAACAACAAGAGCTATTAGCTTGGGTTGATGACAGTATTATTAAACTAAAGGCTGCGGGTAACACCCGTGTTGCTAGCAATGCAAACTTAAGCCAAATTGTTAATTCTACACGTGGGCGCCATCAAATAAGTATTAGTAAAATGCAGCCAAGTAGTGATTCGCTACGTTTGACGCTCGACTCTGTAGAATTTAATCAGTTAATAGAGTGGTTAGATGAGCTAGTGAATCAGCACGGCTTAAAAATTGAAAACTTAGATTTGAGCCGCGACGATAAATCAGGCTATGTGCGTGTAAGCCGTTTAGTATTAGAGAATTAATTAATGAAAAAAATAATAACGTTATCGGCTGTCTTTTTAATTAGTTTTATTGTGTTTTGTGTTATTAAATTACCAGCACATATTGCACTAGATATAGCAAAACCGTACTTTCCAAAGCAATTAGAAGTAGGCCAAACTGTAGGCACTGTTTGGCAAGGTCAAATGATGCAAGTTCGTTTTGATGGTGAACAGTTAAATAATGTGCGCTGGGACATTGCTGGCTGGAAGTTATTTACAGGCAAGCTAAATGCGAATGTGAAGTTTGGTAATGCACGAGAGCGTAGTGATATCTCGGGTTATGCTGATGTAAGTTATGGGCTTTTTAATCAGGAAGTTAAAGTGACTGACGGCCTAGTGCGCTCAACAGTAGAGCGTGCAATGCAGCGCGTGCAGCTTCCCCTACCTGTAACCGCTAAAGGGCGTGTAATTTTAGAACTTGATGAATACAGCTCAGGTGCACCTTATTGTGATTCACTAAAAGGTGAAATAGCGAGCCCTAATATTGACGTGCAAGGCTTAAATGGGTGGTTTAATATTGGACCTCTGGCTGGTAAGTTAAGCTGTAAGTCGGGCGATATTGCTATATTAATTGACCCAGATAATACGCTTGGCCTTGAGGCAGATGCTACACTTAAAGCTAATTTCGACTTTAGTGTGGCAGGTTATGTAAAACCAGATGCTAGCTTACCTAAAGACGTACATGATGCGGTTAAATTTTTAGGCCGACCAGATAGCCAAGGTCGTTACCCGCTCAACTTTTAATGTTTGAATATAAAGAGTTTTAATGCAAATACCCCAATTTACTGAGCTGCACGCAAAGCAGCTCAGCACATTTTTAAATACCCAATCTCAAGCAATGACCCTTCAACAAAGCCAAGGCTATTTATTTGGCGTTATTTGTTCGCCCAATCCATTAGATGTGCATGAGTGGCTTGAGCAGATATTACCAAATACAGCTAATGATTTAGATGAAGAAGTACTTTTCTTGTTTATGGCGCTATATCATAAAATTAGTGAGCAAGTATTTGAAGCTGGATACAAATTACCTAACACATTTGATGCTGAATTTTGTAAGTCATGGAGTAAAGGTTTCTTAGTTGCAACCAAAGCTTACGCAGAGCCTTTGTTAAATGCACCGCAATTAGACACTGACTTTAAACAAGCATTAGAAAGTGCGTTAAGTACATTAAGTTTTTTTGCACTCGACCAGCTAGCAATAGCTCAGATTGCCAAACAAAATAACATGACTATAGAAGCCTTGTGTCAGTACCAATATGAATCAATGGGTGACTTTGCATTAGGGTTTGCTGAACTAATTGAAGTGGTCGCAATTAATAGCGGCTTGGTAACCGACGAGAGTTGGGAAGAGTAATTATTAATACCAGGCGCTTAGTTTAATCTAAGTGCCTAGCTCTAATATAATATCCGTACAGCCTTGTTTGCACTTTACTATGCCTTTACCAGGTTCACTGGTGGCTAAATTAAGTGTTAAAACCCCATTACACTTCTCACACTTTAACGTTTTGCCTTGTGCTAATTGCTTGAGCATATTGCGTTGTTTATGAAATGAGTCGCTTGCTTTTTTATTTAATCCTGAAAAATCCACTACTTTGCTCGCTTTTGCTCTAATGCTTCAGTCACTATTTTACATACCGTATTTAAACGATCGCCATAAAAATAAAGATTTAAGTCACGTTCACGACAATAACGTAGGTGAAATAACTGAACAGAGTCATCTGTTGTAAACGTTTTTTCTACGTACTCACCCTCAGATTCAGACAATTTAAGTTGAGTGCTGATTCTATTTTTAGCCATATTTGCAGCAGGGCTTCTGTTAACCTTACTTGCATCACTTAAAAAACCAATGCCTTCACCTAATAACCTTTCGCGAGGTTCTTTTATAAGCGGATGATCGATTGTAAAAAAGGCAAGGATCACAACTACCAAAATAATAAATTTTTTCATGGATACGTAAACCTTGATCTAAGTAGGGTTGAATTACCATGCAGTGTAATAAACTGCATTTTAAAAGCAAGTAACTGGGATGAATAAATTATTAGCGATCTATGCCAGTAATTTTAACCAACATTGTTATAATGGTTAACAGCAGTCAGATATTTCTGAAATATCTGAAAGTATTCGAGAAGGCAATTTATTAAAGTAAATCTGCCTAGCAAGTAACTTGCTAGCTTTAAGTATAGAGTACTTGAGTATTGCTGGATTTTTATTTCCAAGCGGCGTTGAGGAACTTCGATGGACAAGCAAATTAAAGTAAAGAATATCCCTGTAGAGGTGAAAATCCAAAAACCGGATTTAAGCCGTCAAGATGATAGGTTCAATCCCCGAAATCGTATTTATGTGCGTGCCGTAAAAGGCCTACATCAATTACTTAGGCAGCGCATTGGCTTTTTAGGCCTACTTGCGTTTATGTTACTTCCTTGGATTAATTTTAACGGCCAGCAAGCAGTGCTGTTTGATCTAATTGGTCAAAAATACAATATTTTTGGTTTAACGCTATGGCCTCAAGATTTTACCATATTAGCGTTTATTTTTATGCTGGCAGCATTTGCGCTGTTTTTAGTGACCACCTTCTATGGACGGGTGTGGTGTGGCTACACATGTCCGCAAACTGTTTGGACCTTTATTTTTATTTGGTTTGAAGAAAAGCTTGAAGGCACGGCTAATCAGCGTAAAAAACTCGATCAAAGACCCATGAATTTTGACAAGTTTTGGCGTAAAACGGCAAAGCATACTAGTTGGGTATTGTTTTCGTTATATACCGCTATTTCTTTTGTGGGTTACTTTACGCCAATCAGAGAGTTACTTCCTGATTTTGTAACGTTTAACGTGGGTGGTTATGCACTCGTCAGTATTATTTTCTTTGCTGCGTGTACCTATGGTAATGCCGGTTGGATGCGAGAAATTATGTGTTTACACATTTGCCCTTACTCTCGTTTTCAATCAGCTATGTTTGATAAAGATACATACACCGTAACGTACGACGAAAGCCGTGGTGAAAGCCGTGGTCCTCGTTCACGTAAAGTAGATCATGAAGATTTAGAGCTAGGCGACTGTATAGACTGTAACTTGTGTGTTCAAGTGTGTCCAACAGGTATTGATATTAGAAATGGGTTACAAGCTGAGTGTATTAACTGTGGTGCATGTATTGATGCGTGTGATGGCGTAATGGATAAAATGGAATACCCGCGTGGGCTTATTTCATATACGACAGAGCGAAACCTCGAAACCCCAGAAAATAAAACGAATCCACTACGAGCTAAAATCATTGGTTACACGGTCATACTTGTTGTGCTTACGGGAGCACTTGTAGCTAATATAGCGCTGCGTAAAACAATGGACTTTGATATCATTCGTGATCGAAACCAATTATATCGTGTCGATTTTGATGGTTTAGTAGAGAACACCTATACATTAAAGGTAATTAATAAAGCGCAGTACGAGCAAACCTTTAATATTAAAGTGCAAGGGTTAGATAACTTTAAGTATATTGGTAAGCAGTCATTTACTGTGCAGGCAGGGCAATCTCATAATGTGCCATTGTCGCTTGTAATGGACCCTTATGATTTGAAGGTGTCTATGACAGAGTTTAACTTTGTGCTTTCACCGGTAGATGAGCCGGATGAGACAATATCGCAGTCGAGTAACTTTTTTAAAGCGCGATAATCACAACCTACCTTAAATAGGTAAGTTGATATAGCAATTAACAAAAGCGGGTATATAACCCGCTTTTTATTTTATATAAGAAGAGTATGAGTAAATTTAGTTTTATTGACTTAACACCTGACCTAATACTCGATGCAATAGAAAGCGTAGGTGTGTACGCTGAATCTGGTTTGTTGGCACTCAATAGCTATGAAAACAGAGTGTACCAATTTAAAGCCGATGATGGACTGCGTTACGTAGTGAAGTTTTATCGCCCAGAGCGCTGGAGTAAAGAGCAAATTCAAGAAGAGCATGATTTTGCATTTGAACTGGCAGAAGCGGAAGTGCCTGTTGTTGCCCCTATTTTATATAATGGGCAAAGCTTGTTTGAACACGAAGGTTATTTGTTTGTGTTGTTTCCAAGTGTCGGCGGGCGTTTATTTGAGGTTGATAACTTAGATCAGCTTGATGTAATGGGGCGTTTAATTGGCCGTATGCACCAAGTAGCTAAAACAAAGCCTTTTACTTATAGGCCAACAGTTACTTGCGAGGAGTATTTACATACAGCCAAAGTTCATCTTCAAAAAAGTAACTTAGTGCCTATGGGAATAAATACTGCCTTTTATACTATTTTAGATTTAGTGATAGAGCAGGCGCAAAAACAGTATAAAGATGTGCAAAGTATTCGCTTACATGGTGACTGCCACGTTGGTAATATTTTGTGGGCAGGTGATGCGCTCATGTTTGTTGATTTAGATGACAGCCGCCAAGGTCCTGCAATCCAAGATTTATGGATGATGCTCAGTGGCGATAGAGCGACGCAACTGTTACAGTTAGACACCCTTGTGAGTGCGTATGAAGAGTTTTGTGATTTTGATCACTCTCAACTCAAATTAATTGAACCGCTGCGAGCGATGCGTATTATCCATTATATGGGATGGGTAGCTAAACGATGGAGCGATCCTGCCTTTGTGCGGAACTTTACATGGTTTGCTGATGACAAATACTGGGAGCAACAAATTTTAGCACTGAAGGAGCAACTTGCAGCACTGCAAGAAGCACCGTTAAAGTTATTGCCGTAATATTTTATTTAAAGACAAGTACAACGAGATACAAATGCTTAAAAAATTAAAACTGAGTTTATTACTTTTATGTTTACCATTTGCAGCACTTGCTGCACAGTTTGAAGTTGATAATCAATACACTGTTATTGATGTAGACAAAAGTACATCACCACAAGTAACCGAGTTTTTCTCATTTTACTGTCCACATTGTTTTAAGTTTGAACCAGTAGCAAAAGCAATTGAACAAGGCTTGCCAGAAGGCGCGGAGTTTATTAAAAACCACGTGAACTTTTTAGGTGGCGTGTCGCCACAAGCACAAAGTAATTTAAGCTTTGCCTACTTAATTGCTAAGCAGCATGGTCAGGCGCAGAGTATTAGCGATCAGATTTTTAAAAGTATTCATGTTCAGCGTGCTCCTTTAACTGAAATGAAAGACGTTAAAAAATTACTTGAAGTAAACGGTATTGATAGCGCAACGTTTGATCAAGAAATTGCAAGCATGCCAGTTATTTCGGCTGAGCAAGCAATGCAAAACAAACAAAATAAATATTCAAAATTAGGCGCACTTACAGGTGTACCTACTTTTATTGTTAACGATAAATATAAAATAAACCTCAACACCATCAAAAATCAAAAAGAACTTGATGAGTTAGTAGCGTTTTTATTAGCACTATAAATTTCGGAGCATAATAATGATTAAATTAGTTAAAGCAGGTTTGCTTGCAGTACTACTTCCTATGGCGGCAACAAGCTTTGCAGCAACGTATGAAGAAGGCGTGCATTACGACGTTGTTTCTGAGCGCGCAACTAAAAAGCCAGAAATTAAAGAGTTTTTCTCATTTTACTGCCCTGCATGTAATAACATGGAAGCACTAATTGGTGAGTTTAAGCCTAAGCTTGATAAAAACGTTAAATTTAAAAAGAGCCATGTTGATTTTGTAGGTGTACGCGACCCAGAAAACCAACAGATGATGAGCCAAGCACTCGCTACTGCAGAAGTGCTTCCGCAAAAAGATAAAATTGTCTCTGCAATCTTTAATCATATTCATACAAAGCGCGCTAGTTTTAATGAGCTTGCAGATGTAAAAGATATATTTGTAGCGCAGGGCGTTGATGGCGATAAGTTTGATAAGCTGTTTAAAAGCTTCTCGGTACGTACGCTGAGCTCTAAAATGAAACGCGATCAAGACTACTTTAAAGAAAAAGGCGCACTACGTGGCGTACCTACATTTATTGTAAATGGTAAGTATAAATTAAACCTAGGTCGTGAGTCGGGTATTACTGAACCAGAAGATATTAGCAAACTGATTAATTACTTAGCTAACAAGTAAGTTTAGCTAAAACTAAAAAAGCTCCTTAGGGAGCTTTTTTGCTTTATAAGGATGTAGCTATGGAAAAAATATTAGTATCGAGTTGCTTGCTAGGGCATTCTGTTCGCTACGATGGTAAAGGACATGCAATTTTACATCCACAGCTTAATTTGTGGCAAAAGCAAAATAGATTAATTATATTTTGTCCTGAGGTCGCTGGTGGGCTTCCTACCCCTAGAGCTCCTGCTGAAATAATACAGGGGAGTGTAATTACTAATTTAGGAGAAGATGTAACAGAACAGTTTCAAACTGGAGCTAATATAGCGCTAGAACTTTGTAAAAAGAATCAAGTGCGTTTTGCTCTACTTAAAGAATCGAGCCCTTCTTGCGGACGAAATACAATATATGATGGAAAGCATCGCGGAGTAAAAATCGAAGGACTAGGTTTAACTGCAGCATTATTAATAAATAATGGGATTCAAGTATTTAGTGAAGAGCAAATACCAGCACTTATAAAAGTACTGGCACTTTAATTTTGGCTGGTTATTTGCGCTGCAAGAAAACACCCGACTCAATGTGATGTGTATATGGGAACTGATCAAATATAGCAAAGCGCTTAACGTTGTGCGTACGTGTTAGGTGATCAAGGTCACGCTCAAGGGTTTCAGGATTACACGATATATAAATTATGCTTTCGTAGTTAGCCACTAAGTCACACGTTAATTCATCCATGCCCGCGCGCGGTGGATCAACTAATATGGTTTGGCAGTCATAGCTTTTAAGGTCAATACCGTCTAAACGAGAGAAAGTACGCTCGCCATTCATTGCTTGAGTAAACTCTTCACTAGACATACGAATAATATCTAAGTTCTCTACGTTATTTTTAGCAATATTGTATTGAGCAGAATGAACAGATGATTTTGATATTTCTGTTGCTAATACTTTATTAAAACAGCCCGCTAACGCAATTGAAAAGTTACCGTTACCGCAATACAGTTCTAATAAATCATTTTTAAGTGGTTTACATAAATCTTGCGCCCACTCCAGCATATTAATATTTACTTTTGCATTAGGCTGAGTAAAGCTATTTTCTACTTGTTGATAAATAAGCTCTTGACCATTAACTGTTAAACGCTCAGTTACAAAGTCATCACCCAGCACTTCTTTTTGTTTGCGAGCACGACCGATAAAGTCAATTTTGTATTTACTGCTTAGTTTTTCTTTAAGCGCTTTAATTTCACTTAACCATTCATCATCAAGTGGTTTGTGATAAAGCAAGCTTACTAAAATTTCACCGCTTAGCGTGGATAGGTAATCGATTTGAAATAACTTACGACGTAATATTTCACAAGGCTTAAGATGCTCAATCATCACCTGCATTATTTCACCAACTAGAGGCGCTGCTGGATCAAATGTATCAACACGGATTTTTTCTTTTGTTTGTTGATCAAACATAATGTGAAACAGATCGTCACCGTCGTGCCATACTCTAAATTCAGCACGTTGGCGGTAGTTAGTTGGCTCTGAGCTAAATACTTCTAGTTGCTCCACACCAAAACGTTGGAACTGTGCACTAATACGCTGCTCTTTTTTACTTAACTGCGTTTGGTACTGTGTGGTATCTATTTTAATAACTGCCATTAACGCTACTACCTTATCTAAGATCTGTTTATCGGCGCTATTGTAGGGAGCGCTGCGTATTTGTCTAGTTTTGGCTAGCATTTATGCTGTTTTATTGAACATTGTACTTTAGTTTTTATTGTTATAGCCGATAATAAACTACGCACGCTTAGGAGACGAATCATGAAAATAGGTAATTATGGCTTTACGCCAAACAACAACATCAATAAATTCAATAATAAAGCTGATATACAGCAACCTACAATTACGTCTCCTCAAGATAGCTATCAACAACGAGGCCGAGAGTTGGCCGCAAAGGTGCTTGGCGATAAAATGGCTGAGCAGCTTGGATTGCCTATCGCAGAAAAAAAAGCAGATAAACCACTATTTGATTTTGATGAAATAGTAAAAAACGTACTCGATTTTGTAAGTAGTGCTGTTAATAAAGCAAAAGCTAACGGCGCTGATGACGAAAAGCTCAAAGATATGTTAGGCGACGCGCGCAAAGGAGTCCAAATAGGGATTGACGACGCTGTTGATGAACTCAAAGGTACAGGCGTATTTAATGATGACATGGAAGAGGGGATTAATAAGTCCAAAGAGGGAATTTACAATGGGCTCGATAAGTTTGAAGAGTCGTTATTTAACCCACAACCAGCCAGCGTAAATATAAGCCAGGCTCAATATGTCAGTATGACGAGTAATGCAGAGTATAAATTTACCACCGCAGAAGGTGACGAGGTAAGTATTAGCTTTGCAGATGCATTTGAATCTCAGTCGGCAAGTGGCTATCAGCAAAACAATAATGGCGAGTCGTTTGCAAGCTCATCATCGCAATCTCGACAGGTATCATTTTCGATGTCGGTTAATGGTGACTTAAATGAGCAAGAGCAAGAAGCTATTAATGTAATGATGGAAGACTTACAAGATTTAAGTAAAACCTTTTTTGGTGGTGATTTAGATGAAGCATTTGAACAAGCGCAAGAGCTGAGTTTAGACAGCGATCAGCTGGTGGCTTTTTCTATGGATTTACGCCAAACAAAAACAATAGCAACAGTTAAAAGCTATGAAGAATATAGACCAGCACCAGAAAAACAAGTAGCGGAGGGTTTAGCTCCTTTTAATGACGACCTTAAAAATGCTTTTGAAAAAGCGGGTGAGCTTGGATTACAAAATCAGCTAGCTGGCATTCTCCAATGGTTAAATCAAGATCAGGAGCAAATAGATAAGTTAGTAGATTACACAAAGTCTATGTTCGAAAACCTTAATCAGTTAAATTCTGCGGCCGACAGGCTTACTGATTTAGAAACCACGCAAAGTTAAACTACTTTCTTTTATAAATACCTCATGGCAAACTGCCGTTCTTAAAGTAAAGTGGGAACGGTAGTTTGTCAGCGCATATAATGGTCTTTGATTCAGGTATTGGTGGAACTACTGTACTTGAGCATATAAAGCAAAGTATCCCCAATGCTCAGTACAGTTATTTTATGGATAATGCATTACTACCTTATGGTGCTCAATCCCAAAAAACCATCATTAACCGATTATGCTCACTTATTCATTTCATCAAAGCTAATACGCTTAATGTTGATTTAATTGTAATAGCGTGTAATACCGCTTCTACATCTGCACTTAGTGCTGTTCGCCAAATGACAGATATTCCTATAGTAGGTGTTGTGCCAGCAATAAAGCCTGCGGCAGAGTTAACACGTTCAAATCATATTGGCTTATTAGCCACACCGGCAACGGTCGCCAGTTCATACACTAAAACATTAATTACTGAGCATGCTCGTAATGTAACCGTTAATCTATATAGCAGTGTGGAGTTAGTAACTTTAGCTGAGCAATACTTTTTTACAGAGTCTTTGGATACAAACAAGTTGCATCAAGTGCTTGATGACCTACATATAGATAAAACTATAGATGTACTTGTATTAGGATGTACGCACTTTCCAATATTAGCAGAGCCTATTAGTCAGTATTTTGAAGGGAATGTAAAATTACTTGATTCAGGTGTAGCGATAGCAAACAGAGTCAACTACCTACTTAACCAACTTAACTTCTGTGTGAATAAACTAACAGACATAAAAAAGCCGCTGCAATATTATGCAACGGCTGATGTGTTTAGCAATAAGCTAGCGGTAAAGCTAGTTACACTGACTGATCCGTCTCAGTACGTAGAGCATTAGAATCATCTTCTTGTTTTTGTTTTGCTTCACGTACCTTTAAAGTACGTTGTTGGAACTCGCTATCGTTCAAGTTAGCAATTGCATTGTCTGCATCAGCTTGCGCCATTTCAACAAAACCAAAGCCACGACGCTTGCCAGTATTCTTATCCTTTAATAAACGAACATTGAATACTTTGCCTTGTTCTTCAAATAATGCACGAACCACACCTTCGTTTGCACGATAAGGAAGGTTACCAACATAAAGCGTTTTTGTTTTAACTTCAGCTTCTTCAGTCACATCAGATGACATTGCAGCAATAGCAATCGCACCTATTAATAAACCAGCACCAAATAGTAATGCAGGATTTAAAGCTAAGCCGCCTAAAGCGAACTCAACAACAACAAAACCAACTACAGCAAGAATAACAGAGAAGATAAAAGATTTTTGATCGGGTAATTTCATTTTAGATCTACCAATAAACAGGAAATAAACATTAATTTAACATTGTGAACTTGCTATCTTAACGTCTAAATCAAACATAGCAATGATATTTGTATTAAATAATAAATAAGAGCACAAAAAAGCATCATCTTAGGAAGGTTTTCATATGGTTTTACATGGTTTTGTTCTATTTTTGTTCGAACAGTAAAAAGATCTAAAAAAAGGGTTGATCTGTTTTCGGATCTCCCTATAATGCGACCCCACTGAGACGGGAAACGCCAACGCATAGCGA
>NZ_JBEOOQ010000055.1:0-23252 GCF_040309305.1 Pseudoalteromonas sp. RB2-MNA-CIBAN-0110
GCCACAACCAAATGGTTGCCCCTGGAGTAGCCGAAGAAAAACTTAATTCACTGTCCGGAATTAGCTGACCACAACATATAGCTCTGGCAACCACTTAAAAAAATAACTAAAGAAATAATCAGTATGTATAAGCGCATTAAAGTCCCTTTAATTTTCAAGCTAAAATTTTTATTGATTAATTAATGCCTGATATCCCTTCATCTACGCCGATTAAAAAGTCGAGCCCTACAAACGCAAACGATATTGCAACGGCGCCTAATAGCATTAAGTTGCGGTTATTCTTTTTGTAGCCAATTGTGGTTAGTACAGCAAATACAATAAATAAAATAAGTTGAAGTGTGCCCATCATTATTCCTTTTGAGGGTTATATTTATAGAGTAAATCTATCAGTAAGATAAAGACTTGGCAAATAGGTAAATATTACCTTTAAGCTGAAAATAAAAAACTCGGCATAGTATACCGAGCTTTTTTGGTTGGGATGTTACTTAATTTAGCTGTGAGTAGGCGCTGGTTGGGCATCTACTAGTGGTGGCTTGCCACGCATTTTACGTACTAATCGTTTAGCATCTTCTAGTGCAACATACTGGCACGGTATAAGTATCAGTGTAATTACTGTGGCAAATAACACACCAAAAGCAAGTGATACAGCCATTGGGATAACAATTTTAGCTTGTAAACTCGTTTCAAAAATAATTGGCATTACACCAATAAAGGTAGTGATTGAGGTGAGTAATATTGCTCTAAAGCGACGAGCACCGGCTTGCATTACAGCATCCTTAATCGCAACACCTTCAGCGCGTGCTTTGTTTACAAAATCAACCATAACGAGGGAATCATTTACGACCACACCCGCTACAGCAATAATGCCAAACATCGATAAGCTACTCATGGTCATGCCTAAAATCATATGCCCAAACATCGCGCCCACTACACCAAACGGAATAACCGACATTATAATAAGTGGCTGCGAGTAAGATCGAAGCGGAATCGCTAACAAGGCAAATATAATCATCATTGATATACCAAAATCACGAAGCTGCTCTGAAGCGCTATCCATCTCTTCTTGAATGCGCCCAGCTACATCACTTGTAACGCCAGGGTAGCTTTTAAGTAATGTTGGTAAGTATTCATCACGAATTTCTTCTGCAATTGCAAATGGTTCGGCTTGGTCGGTATTTACCGCAGCCCATACGTTTACAGTACGTTTAGAGTTTTCGCGGCGAATACGGTTTACACCGTCAACCAGCTTAACTTCGGCTACTTCACTTAGCGGTACTTCAGCGCCTGTAGGCGTAATAATACGCACACTTGCTATGTCACTTATTGAGTTACGTTCGTCTTCTGGATAGCGGATCATGACTTTAATTTCTTCGCCTTCACGCAATATTCGCTGCGCTTCTAAGCCGTAGTAACTAAAGCTAACTTGCGACGCTACATCAGCAAGCGTTAAACCCATGCTGTAAGCGAGTGGTTTCAAATCAAGTTGCACTTCGTCGGTAGCGCTTTGCATTGAATCGTTTACGTCGCCAACGCCTTCCATTGTTTGTAATTTGGCTTTTAATTTACCAGCCACTTCTTTTAGCTCGTCAGCATTTTTGCCTTCAAGTTTAAAGCTAACGTCGCCATCATCTCGACCGCCATTCATTATACTGTCTTGAATGGTCATGGTTTTAATGCCTGGTAGGGCGGGCATTTGCTCGCGCCATAATGCACTTAGGGCAAAGGTGTCGATAGGGCGTAAGTCAGGCTCTACCAAAATGGCCATAATATTTGCTTGCGTTCGTCCGCGCAGGCTTACCGATAAATCGCGGATCATCGGTTTACCGTATTGCTCTTGTAGTTGCTGATCGACCTTTAACAACACGCTTTCTATTTTACGTGCAGTTTCAAGCGTTGCTTGCTCAGATGAGGCAAGGTTCATTTCTATATCAATACGCGGAAAGTCGTGCGGTATTTTAGGGTTTGGTACAAACTTAACTAAACCACCTGCAAACATACCTGCGCTTACAATAAGCAAACACATAAAGCCAACAATTACGGTATAGCGGTAGTGAATACAGCGGCTAACAAAAGGAAGGTAGTAGTTATTCACAAAGCCTTTTAAGCCACTATCAATTACCATACGTAAACGATGTAATAGGTTTTTAGGATTTGGTTTACGTGGATTCATTGCTGCAATGTGCGCAGGTAAAATAAGTTTTGATTCAATGAGTGAAAAAATCAAACATAAAATAATCACGCCACCAATTGCCTTAGAAAAAGCAGCACCAGGGCCGGTTGCGAGTGTTTGTGGTAAAAATGCCGCAATAGTTGTTAGTACACCAAAGGTTGCTGGCATCGCAACACGTTTAACACCGCGCACTACGTTATCAAGTGTATGGCCGTATTTTTCTATTTCGGCACTGGCTGACTCGCCCACAACAATGGCGTCATCCACTACAATCCCGAGCACAAGTATAAAGGCAAAAAGAGAGGCTAAATTAATTGTTACATCTAAAAAGCCAATGGGCATAAACAAAAAGGCACCTAGAAAAGACACCGGTAAACCCATCATTACCCAAAATGCCAAGCGTAACGGTAAAAATAGTGCCAGTACTATCATTACTAACAAGCCACCCCAAATCATGTTATCGACCATCATATCGAGTCGACCTTCAAGGTAGTAAGTTAAATCAACAATAGGAGATAGCTTAACACCTGCAGGTAAAAGCGGCTCTTTAGCTGCCATGTAGCTTTTAAGTACTTTTGCTACATCGGTAATATCTTGATCTTTTGATGCGTTAACTTCAAACGAGAGTGAGTTTTTACCATTATATTTAGAATATTGTAGACCTTCTTCAAAGCCATCGTTAATGGTTGCTACATCGCCTAAATAAATTTGTGCGCCATCAGCAAGGGTAATAAGGGGGAGTTTTTCAAACTCAAAGCCACGGTAGGCTTGTTTTTCAACACGCATCGAAATATAACCGTTTTCAGAGCGTATTTGCCCCGCCGACATATTGGCCGAAAAGTTTTGTACAGCGCCTGCAATATCTCTAAATGTTAAGCCGTACTCGCGTAGTTTATCGGGGCTAACTTCTATACCAATTTCGTATTCTAAACCGCCGTTAAAATTAACAAGATTTACGTGAGGCAGTGCTTGTAACTCGTCTTTAATATCGTTGCCAAGCTCTTTTAACTGGTAGTTACTCATGTCGCCATAAAGCGCGAGTATCATTACTTCTTGCTCAAATTTATCGCGGCGAACAACAGGGCGCTCCATTCCCGCAGGAAAGGTGTTTATTGAATCAACTTGTACTTTAATTTCATCAAGTACTTCTTGTAGATTGTATTGTTCTTCTATTTCAATCCACGCTTGTGAAAAACCACGGTTAGAGTAAGTAATTAGGCGTTTAATGCCTTCAATACCTTCGAGGTTTTCCTCAACTTTTATGGTTATGCCTTCTTCAACTTCTTGCGGGGCTGCACCTGGGTAAACCGCTTGTACGCTTATCCAGTTACTTTCAAACTGTGGGAACATTTGTTTGCGAATGGTCATCGCCATTAAAATACCGCCCACTAATATAAATATCATTAGTAGGTTGGCAGCAACCGGGTTTCGGGCAAACCATGCTATTAACCCTGTTTCACGAGTGTTCATGATTATTCCTCTTTCAGCGCAAGTTGAGTTACATCAGTTTTATCAGGCGCAATATCTTCAACTTTTACTGCCATACCTTCAGTTGGATACTCAAGCGCTGAGGTAACAATTTGCTCGCCATTTTTTAGCCCTTGGCTGGCTATAATCATGCCGTTTTGTTCGCGTATAATATTGAGAGTTTTAAACGATAATGTTAAATCGTCATTTAAAATTACAATTTTATTATCTTTAACTAAGTGGTGCGCAACAATAATTGCGTTATCAAGCGGGCGACCTTCAATGGTAGCGTTAATGTATGAACCAAAACGAAGGGGGCGTGTTTTATCGCCATAAGGTGTTGCAAGTTGTGCAACCAAGTAGCTCATACGGCTTGTTTGATCAACCACACCTTCGGTGCGAATTACTTTGGCTTGCCACATTGTTTGCTTACCCGCGTATTCTGCGTTAAATGTAACATTTGAGCCTACGCCGCCATTTTTTAAATATTGCAGTTCTTGATCGGCAACGGGCAAACGTACCTCTGCAACTGAGGTTGCACTCAATGCACCAAAACTATTACCTGGGTTTACTACTGAACCCAAGCTAATTGTGCGTTCATTAATAATGGCATCGTATGGGGCTTTAATATAAGTACGTTCAAGATTGCGGCTAGCACGTTTAACACTTGCTTGAGCAGAGCGGTAACGCGCTAGTTTTTCGGCCAGTTGTGGTTTACGTAAATAAAGTTCTGAGGCAATAGCTTCGCTTGAGTCCGATTTAATACGCTCCCATTCAGCTTTTGCTACATGTGCTTGTGCGCGTTCTATTTCAAGTGCTGAGCTTGCTTGTGCTAAACCTGCTTGCGCTTCAATAAAGTCTGCCTCGTAATCATTTGCATCAATTCGTGCTAAAATATCGCCTTGCTTTACAAACGCGCCTTCAACAAATTGATCTGATACCGAAATAACTTGCCCACTAACTTGTGCTATCAGTTCGGTACGGTCCTTTGGTTTAACAATGCCGTACGATTTAACATCGAGCGTTATAGAATCTAAAAGTATGCTTTGTGTTGCAACTAAAGGGCGTAAATCTTGCTCTGGCTTTTCTTCTGGTGGTTTTTTCATTGCCATAAAGGCGAAAGCTAAAGCAATACCGCCTGCTAAAACAGCAATTGGGAGTATTATTTGTTTTGTAGTAGCCACAAGGCATTCCTTCATAATTGGTGGTGACAGAGCAATAATACGCAATAAAGTGTTTACAAGGCGTTTTAAGATGTAACAAAGCATTACATATGTACATTACAACTCAACATGCGGCTAATTACGTTCCTAAAAAGGAATTAAAGTAAGTGTGTTTTATTCAGAGGATATTATGAAAACCGAATCGATGAGTTGCAGGCTAGGCTGCGGCGCATGTTGTATTGCGCCAAGTATTAGTTCGCCTATTCCAGGTATGCCAAATGGTAAAAAGGCCGGAGAGCGCTGTATTCAGCTAGACGAACGTAATTTATGTAAGTTATTTGGTGATTCAAGCCGACCTAAAGTATGTAGTGATTTTAGCGCCACATTTGATGTGTGCGGGTCAACAAATGCACAAGCTTTAGCGCTTATTACAGAACTCGAAGAGCTAACTTAATCCTCGTTTTTAATACACATCTATTTACAATATATTATTAATAAAAATCTTCATAAGGTTATTAAAAGCAGTCGTTAATTTATTTAATGGCGAAATATTAGACATATTTAATTTTGTTGCTAATATAGGAAATTGTAAGATACTTTTTATAAATCTCATTTATAGGTGATTTCGTTCAATCTTAATTTTTAAAAGGAAAGAAAAATGAAAAATTTACTTACAGCATTTACATTAGGTGTGACTTTATTAGGTTGTTCAAACTTACCAACTAAAACCGATATTAAAGAAGACCACTTTAGACTCGAAAACTTTAAAAGAGAGCAGGGAGTAGATCTAGAATATGTCCACTTGATGTGCTTTAACAAAAAACCTACACAATGGGCTGAACCAAAGCAGTATATCAGTGGTGAGCATGATTTATGGGTAAAGGCGAGTGTTTCAAACCCTGATGTTTTAAATAGTCAAAAAGAAGCTTTTGTTAATTTTAACGTTAATTTAGATTCTGATAAAAGCTACATGCTAAATAGAAAAAGGGAAGGGGATAAAATATCAATTTGGATACAAGAAGTTGAAACCGGTACGGTTGTTTCGCAGGTTCTTACAGATGAGCTTAGTCGCCCTTTACAAATTGATAATGAGCTAAGAAAAAGACAATGTCGTTCTGGTTCAATATAAGCTGAGTAATCAAAGCTCTTAATATTTAGTATGTCGTTTATTCTTTGCTAAATATTTATTCAAAGACCTGCTTTAAATAAACAGGTCTTTGAATGTGATAGCTTAATTCTACCAACTATACGTTGCGCTTAACGTATATTGCTCACCTCGCCCTGGTGTACCAGGTATCTCTTCAAACGATTCACCCCATAAGTTATCTGCTGCTAAAGTAATAAATAAGTTTTTTAGCATTGGCGGCGTAATTTTTAACGTTAAATGAGTAAATAAAGCATCGTCGTCACTACTGCGCAGCGCATTTTCGTGCTGTTTGCGCCACTCGTTATCTATTCTAAACTGCAATATATCAGTAGGATTCCACACTGCGCCGAGTGTTAGGCGGTGATCAGGGAAGTTTAATGCGTAAAAACTAGCGTCAATATCTGCCGCACCGTAATTTTCTGATTTATGAAGGTAGGTGTAACTCGCTACAATTTCGGTTGTTTCAAAGTGTTTAGTTGCTAAGAACTCAATGCCCGTCGTATTTATATCTACAGGGTTTGCAAAGCGTGCAGAGCTTGAATCAAAATTAAACGTCCAATCGGTTAAGTTGTCATCTTTGCGATAAAAAATAGCCGAATTAAGTTGCCAAGTTTGCTCATCAACTAATAAACCTAGCTCTAGGCTTTTAGTCGTTTCGCGCTCAAGGGTGTAATTACTTCTAAATAACCCGCCTGAATCACTTCCGCCAATGGCGGTATAGCCTGCCACTTGGCTTGCCTCTGCGTACGATAAATAAAACGTGCGCTCAAAACCTTTGCTGTTTTGTGTATTAAGCGTTATATCACCAATAAGTGACAGTTCAGAGTCGTCTCTATTTGTATCGTCAAACGCAGCACCTAAACGAAATGTAAGTTGTTTATTATCCTCAAGCGCCATTTTGTATTCAGGCAATACGCTTAATTTATAATACTTACGAGAGGTAAAGTTGTTTTCAAGCGTGGTAGATTCAATTGAGTCGTCAATAAACTGTGCTGAATAATTTACAGCAAATACATCGCTTTGAGCATGATGCCCCGATAGCGCTAACGACTTAACTTCACTTTTGTGAAACGCTTCAAAAGCGCTTGGATTTTCGCGAGAGTAAATGTAATGATCGTCGTGTGTGCGGTAATAAGCCGACACTTCAAAGTTACTGTCCTGCGCATAATTTTGCTTATGGTTTAGCATTAATAAGCGGGTTTCTAGCTCTTCTGTTTCGTTAACGCCAAATGGAGTGTACAAATTTGGCCAACCAAAAAACTTATCTTGTGAGCCAAAAAACAAATCTGTTTGAGAATCAGCGCCAGCTAATTGAACGCGACCCGATGCACGCGTAAAGTCGTGATCGCCGTTATCAATAGTGCCATCGCTTTGTGAGTGAGAAATCTCACCTTCAAAACCAAGCTTCCAATCCTTTGCGCCTTCAAGGGGCATACTTACACCTGCATGTAAGCTTTGTAAGTTAAAATCGTTTGTTCCAGTACCTACCGATACACTGACGCCCGTGCTAATTGGTTTCCAGCCAAACGATACAGTGCCTACAGAGCTATTAGCACCATTAAGCGCATTGTCTGCGCCTGTTAAAATATAAGGGCCGGTAAGCATTTGCGGTGCAATAGGAATTTCAGCAAAGTAATGACCAGACTGTGGGTCAAGTAAAGTAGCACTACCAACTCTAAAGCCGGTATTTTCAAAAATACCACCGCGTATAGTTACATCGGCTTGCGCTTCAGCCATATTACGTGATTGTAAATCAACACGTGGGTCATACTCTAAATTAGATACTGGAGAGTCAAATGTACCTACAGGTAATGTGTTTGCCGTGGGCGATGCCTCAACCGTTATTTTTTCGATTGCCGGTGATGCTTCAGTTTTATCAGTTACAGCTTCGCCGTAGGCAAAACTGCTCGCGCTGCATAGCAGTGCAGGGAGTATAAAGTGCGGTGACCATTTCATGTTGTGTGTCTCATTTTTTTATATGCAATTACGGTAACAATTAAATTCAGAACACACTTTTAAGGCGTGATAAAATAATTCAATTAAACAACTGCGATTTTGGCGCGATTGTACATTAATTCATTAAAAACTGCATTTGATTATCATTTGCAACGTTAATGCATCTAACAAACTTGGTCACATTTATTATGAATATAAAACAGCAAGATACTATTTACTTTGCAGGTGGCTGCCTGTGGGGCGTGCAAGAGTTTTTAAAGCACTTACCTGGTGTAATAAGTACTGAAGCAGGGCGGGCTAATGGAAAAAACGATAATACACAAGGTGAATACGACGGTTATGCTGAGTGTGTAAAAGTAATATTTAGTACAAAAGCGGTTAGCTTAAACGAGCTGTTTGGCTTCTTTTTTGAGATTATTGATCCGTATAGCGTTAACAAACAAGGGGATGACGTAGGCCCTAAATATCGCACTGCCATTTATAGCAAAAGCCAAGATCATTTAAAGGTCGCTAGCAATTATATAAGCCAGCGAAGTGATGCCGATAAAATTGTGGTAGGGGTAGAGCTGCTAACTAACTACGTGCCAAGCGATCCTGAGCATCAAGACCGCTTAACTAATCACCCTGATGATTACTGTCATATACCGCTTGAGTTACTGCATAAGTATAAATCGTAACTTTAACGCGGTGTTTTTGTAGACGTGCAGCTTGCTGACGTGACGAGCGCAGCTCGTAATTTAAGATAGAATATAGAGCTATAAAGTAATTAGAAGCTATCGCTTCTCGCGTAAGCAAGCTTAGCGCCTACGGGTAAAGTTTGACGCGGTGTTTTTTGTAGGCGTGCAGCTTGCTGACGTGACGAGCGCAGCTCGTAATTTAAGGTTGAATATAGCGTTAGGTAAAGGTAAGTGATTAGAAGCTATCGCTTCTCGCGCAAGCAAGCTTAGCGCCTACAGGTAAAGTTTGACGCGGTGTTTTTTGTAGACGTGCAGCTTGCTGACGTGACGGGCGCAGCTCGTAATAACTTTATTTTAAAAGTTCCAAAAATATACACCCACAAAAAAGCTCACGTACTGTGAGCTCTTTTAAAACTTAATTATAGCTAATTTTAACTTACTGCTGCTTTTGCGGCGGGAAGTTACTTAAAATTTCGCTTACTGTTTTGTTAATTGATGCTTCACGTTGTTCTGGCGATTGGTTTTTCTTTAATCGACCTTCTTTTGCGCCGCGCCATACTAGTTGGTTAGATTCACGATCCACAATATCAATAATCAGTGTACCCACTTCGTATTCACGCGCGGTTGTATCACGTTGAAAACCAGTACCCCAATAACCCCAATGCGGGCGGTAGTTTATATTGAAGTTGTCTACTTCAAGCTCTTTATCTACCGATGCATGATAGTTAACAAGTACATCAGCTTGCGCTGCATCAACTAAGCTCATACCTAATGTTTGGCTCAGCTCTGAATTAACGGCAGTGCGAACACGCTTTTCCATTAGGCCATTAATTTGATAGTTATTTGTGTCTTTAGTTAGGCTGGCGTTTTCTACCCAAGCAAATGTTTTAAAATTACTAAAGTTAGTTGATTTATCGTAATCCCAATCTGGGGTTTGTGTACAGGCTGTAAGAAGTGCTAGCGCTGCAACAATAAGTATATTTTTCATTACGTTTGCTCCAATAAAATGCATTAATTTAAAATAACACACATAGTTTAAATGTGTATTATTTAAACGTCCTAAATATTAGTCTAATTGTCAGGGCGTGTTGACCTTTCGTGGTTGAATTTGCAGCAGTATGTTTGGTATTTGGGCAAGGCAGAGCCTATGTAGTGTGGTTATTCCCCATAAATAGGTGATAACGCAGCATAAATGCCAAACATGCGCTGCCCGAAGGGTTCTGCCTAGGGGCAATTAACTCTTTGTTGCTCGGTTTTTACTTAGCCCACTAGGTTACAAACCTCACGCCGCGATTAAATTGCCCCTAAATTGAACAAATTTCAATCCACAAAGGTCAACACGCCCTAAGGCTGAACGACTAATTAACCTCTGTTAATTAGTCATCAGTAAAAGTTTAATGTTCAACTTCAATCCAATCTTTTTCATCTACCCAGTTTTGTGCACCGTCTTTTACCGAACGAATAGGCACAATGTAGTCACAACTTATTTGTGGCTTAACTGAGGCAAATATAGGCACAAAACCAAAGCTTAGTGCGGTTTCTATGATTGCTTTTTGATTTTGTGGGTCAATGTCGGCCGCTTCATCTATATAAATTGGTATACGGTATAGGTTTTGTTCCTGATCGCTTAATAAGTAACGAATAAACAACATGCCACACAATAACTTAATCGTAATACGTGTGCCGTTTGAACCCGCCGAATCTATTTTCTCAAAGTGCTCTGTTTCACCTGCGCGGTTAACCACTTCAAATCGAATATCAAATAAATCGGTAAGTGTTAAACCCGCTTTATCTGATGCGAGTTTAATTAAGTGATCTTTCGCTTCGTTTACCGCACTTTCGCTGTACGGTTCTTGGCTCAGTAAATCAAGTGTGTCACCTTGCTCAAACTGATGCGACGTGCTGATAATGGTATCTATACTATCAACCAGCATTTTGCGCGGTATTACGTTAATTTTAAACGCTTGCAGATTTGAAATACGGTGCTGGCTTATGCCTTTATTAAAGCTGTTCATTTCGCGGCGAAGTCGGTCTAAATCTTCTCGTAAGCCTTTAATAGTTGCAGCCACTTCGGTAAGCGCAACGCGTGCTTGACGTTCAACAGCGTCGCGTTCGTTATCAATATTATGAAAGGCGCTTATTAGCTTTTGGTATTTAGTATATTCGTCGTTTTCGTTGTCGAATTTAGTAATACCCGCGTTATATACATGCAAATAGGTGTTGCGTACGTTTATGTCAAAATTACGCAGCTCTTGGCAGTCTTTATTAAAATGATGAACAAGGTCGCTTAAGTTATCAAAGTCGACTGTAATATCAATCATGTACGGGGTTACTTTACCGCTGTATAAATCAAGGGTGTGGTCAATTCGCTCGCTTTTAACTTGGCGTAAGCGCTCAGTTTGGCGATTAATTTGCTCTTGTTTCGATTTAATTAACGAGCGACGATCGGCAATTGAGCCACTATTTTTTTGAATATCTTGCAGGTAGTCGTCAACTTGTTCGCGCTCAGCTAATAACTGCTCTTTTAGCATGGCTTGCGCTTCAACCGATTGCTGCATTATATTAAACTGTTCTAAACGTTTTAGGGCGCTCTCAGCGCTCATAAGTTCATCGTATAGCGCGTCTTTTTCTTTTTGCTTGTCGGCAACGTTTGCAGCAACATCACGTTGTTGCTTAAACTCTTTAAGTGAATGCTCAAGTGCACTGAGCTGAGCGGTTAATTGCTCTTTGTTTTCGCCGCTTTGCATTTGCACAGGCGAGAGCTTTTTAAGCTTAATGCTCGCACCTGGTAGCGTTAATACGCCGCCTTTAACGTTTTCGCTAAGTAGCGATAAAAACTCACCAAACGCGTCTTCATCATCAATGGTTATATCGCCATTAGTGGTGGTTGCAAACGAGAGAATATCGGGGTTTAAAATGCGCGATATTTCCTCTACTTCTTTTAACGAGAGGTCTTCGCGCATGCGGGTAAACAAATTAAACTCAAGGTTTTTAAGTTGCAGCTTTAAGCTCTTAATTTGTTTTTGTGTTTCGCTAATGCGGTAGTCAAGCGTATGTAGGCTTTGCCCTTGTGCGCTGGTTATAGAGTGTGAAAGCGACTCGTAATCTTGCTTTAACTGAGTCAGGCTGGTTTTAAGCGTGGCTTTATTTACCAGTTCAAATTCGCTTTTAAGCGCATCGTAATCTAAAAACCACTGCTCAATTTGAGTTTGTCTGCGCTCTATATCACGCGATTGCTGTACGTATAGGCTTTGCTTTTGCTCAAACTCGTGTTTTTCGTGCTCTATATCTTCAAGCGCAATGCCCAACTCATTAAGTTGTGATTCTTGATAAGTATCAAAATCAATCAGTGCTTGGTCAATTTTAGGTGCGTACGCCGCTAATTTACCTTTAAGCACGGTTTGGTTTTCAAGCATTGATTCAAGCGCAGCTATTGGCTCTTGCATTGACTCAAGGGCTTTTAATTCGCGTTTTGAGCGATTTACTTTATCAAACGAGCGGCGCCATACTTCATAAAAGTCGACCTTAGAGTTCGACATATGGCGTTCAAACACACGTAGCATAAAGCGTTTTACGTCGCTTGCGCCTAATTTGTGTAAGTTAAGAATACGTCTAAATATTTCTTTATAAATAGAAGAGTCTTGCACATTATTAAGCGGGATCATTTTTAGGTTAATGTCGCCGTCAAAAGGCGTTGCGCCGCCAGTAAGTAGCGCGTTGAGCTCTTGTGCTTTAAGCTCAATAGGATTGTAATTAAGCGATTTTAAATGGTTGAACAGCTTGGTAAATTTAATAATAGTTTTACCTTGCGTGTACTGCTCTAAATCAAGCTTTCCTTGATAACAAAAGTACTGATGCGCGTAACCGGCAATTTTACCAAGTCCCGCAACGCCTATTACTACCGAGCCATGAGGCAAGTTAGCTTCTAGTAAAATGTACGACTGATCGGATGAAAAATAAAACTTTCGGGTTTCATCTAAATCGTGTCCGTCCCATTCTGTTAAGCGTAAATCGTTAATAAGCGGAAACTGCAGGGCGTTAATAACCGAGCTTTTACCTGTGTTATTTGGCGCGCAAATAGAGCTGCTTTTATCAAGCGGGATCACACATTTTGCATAGCCTGCGGTGTTAAGTAGGGCGAGTTTACTTAGTCCGTATAGATTTTTCATTCCTCGTCCTCTGTAATATAGGTTTCTTCGTTTACTTCCATGAGTGCATCTATGTAGCGATGAATTGGCGCTTGTAGCATAAAGCCGCCTTCTACTTCACGGGCTAAACCTAAGCGCACCATGCGCAGGTAAACGTCTTTGCGCAAATCAGATCCCGAAAATATCTCAAGCTGATCAAACAAATGTTTGTTAATTTGCACCAGCGTTTGCATAAGCTCTAAATCGTTTACGTCGTCAAACAATGCGCGCATTGGGTCTTTACCCGTATTGGCGTAGTGCTCAATTAAAATGTAAATGGTGAGTGCGATAGCGCGAGATATTTTGCCCATATTGGGTGTGCTTTCGTCGCTACCAAAATAATAAAAGCCACGGCTGTCGCGTTTTAAATCGTTACCTAAAGCGGTAAATAGGGCGGTGTAGTCTTCTATGTGTTGGTCAAGCTCTTGCCACATTACGTTGTCTTGCTCGCAAATGTGATAACCCGCTACTAATTTTTTATTAATGGCTTGTAGGTGGGTTAGCTCGTCTAAGTTTATGTGTGTCATGGTTTATTTACCTGCCTTTGAATCTGGCTGAGGCTCTGAATTAAATGGATATAAAGAAAAGTGCTGACCGGCAATTTTTACGCGGGCTTTTTCATCGCTTTGAATTATTTTAATATCGCTGTCGCTGACTAATTTTTGATACAAAAATAGCATTTCGTCGGCATCGAGATTTGGGTAGCTTTCGTCTAAAAATTGCAGCAAGGGCTGAGCCTTTTTGCGTTTTTTATTAAAGCGCTTAGCAAAGCTGATTTTAACATCGTTGTAGTCAGGAATATTAGGCGTAACAAATGCAGGCACATCTTGTTGGTCTGGCAATTGGTATTCTTCGTGTTCAAATTCAACCAAGCTTGCCATGTAAGCCACAATATGACGTTGCTGACCAAGTGAATATCGCTGCGCGTCGCTCACAAAATGTGGCTGCACCGCACTTAGCATATTGTCTACGCCATTTTTACGCACAAGCCCAAGTACTTTGGCTGCTTGGCGAGTAATTAAGTTATTACGGCGTAACTCTTCGCGCAGCGGCATAAGCATATCGGCACTTTTACGTAAGCTTTCTCGACCCACTAAATGCATTTCGAGTATACGGGTACGTAATTGCTCCAACATGCGTTTGTCGTTGTACGCTTTACCTGAGCGCTCAATGTGCAGTATTTGCTTACTTATTTGCTCTTCAATGAGGGTAAAACACGCATGAAATTCACCACGTATATCAACCATTTCAAGCATTGGCTCTATGTATTCGTCAAACGCTTCTATTACCGCTTTATAACGCTTTTGCAGCGATTGCACCGCATTATTTGATTTAGCTTGTTCAACAATATTTAAAATAGCGTTTTCGTTGTGTGCGTATAGCTTCATTATTTTACGCACCCGATCATCCATAATGCGGCTGTAGCGGCGTAAATCGTCAAAGTCTTCTATTTCGCCAGCGTTATCTAGGCGGTTACCTAAACGAGCAAGGTCGTCGACTAATACGCTAATTTCTTGCGCTAAGCCTAAATGTTCTTCTTGCAGTAAAAAAGTAGCAAAATCGGCAATGGCACGATTTATTTCAAGCTGAGAAGATTTAGCCAGTGGAATTAAAATATCTTGGTTTAACAAACGATTTGTTTCTTTATAAATGCGTTCGTTTGACCACGTAGGCTGCTTTTGCTTAATCGCGTTTTGTACGTCTTTTAGGCTAAAGTCAGCCATTTTAAAACGTTTAAATAATAGCTCTAATACACCCCAATGTTCGGTTATGGTGTTTAGCAGCTTTTTAGCTGGGATCATAAGGGGTTACAACATCCTAGTATTTTATTATTGAGTTCTTTTAGAAGACTCATTATTACGTATTTTTAATTAACCTTGTCTGTATATAGTATTCGTTTTTAAGACCATTTAATAATAGTTTTTGCATAGAGGCAGTGCTAAAATTCGCGCCGAAAATAGGCACATGAAATGGAATGTTATTTGTGTGTTCTTTAAAACTATATCAAAGGTTGTTTAACTACCATGGTTTCCTCGATTATTCTAACCCTGATAGCGATTGCATTTTTACTGATCGTTATAGAAGATATAATCCATGTAAATAAAGCTAAAACCACGCTGTTTTTTGGTACGCTTTGCTGGATTCTTCTTTTTATATACCCTCTACACGGGCAAAGCCCCGATACGATTCAACACCTTTTAAATGAAAATATTTTAGAAATTGCCTCTCTATGGTTATTTTTAATGGCTGCAATGACCTTTGTCGCGTATTTAAATTCAAAGGGGTTTATAGAAAACATTGTTCACCGCGTTATGCCAAAAAGTATTAGCGAAAAAAAGCTCATGTTTTTGGTGGGTGGTTTTGCATTTTTGTTTTCGTCTATTTCAGACAACGTAACAGCTACGCTTATATCGCTCGCGGTTGTTATGTCATTAAAACTTGAACCTAAAAAGCTCATTAAATACGCCACTCTTATTGTATTTGGGGTTAACTCAGGTGGGGTATCGCTAATAACAGGTGACGTAACCACACTAATGATATTTTTAGATGGCAAAGTAACCATTGCTCATTTATTACTACTTATAGCGCCAGCACTTGCAAGTGTTATGCTGCTAGCCGCGTTACTGTCTATCGGTATGAAAGGGCGTGTTGAGTTTGCTGGTGCAGGTAAAACCCGCATCGAAAAAACCGACATTACCATTGCTGTTATATTTTTATCTACCGTAGTGAGCACACTTATGCTGAGTGTAGTTTACAGCGTACCGCCTTTATTAACCTTCTTGTTCGGCTTATCAGTGATGTTTTTAGTAGCGCAATTTTTAATGCGCAAAAAAGACATAAACAAAGACATAATCGATTTTGTTCGCGATATAGAATACGACACATTATTGTTTTTTGTAGGTGTACTTTTACTTGTAGGCGCACTTAAAGAAATTGGTATGCTAAGTAAATTTACCGACCTATATACGGTAATGGCACCTGAATACGCAAACTACTTAATGGGCATATTATCAGCAGGGGTCGATAACGTACCGCTTACTGCTGCTTTATTAAAAGCCGATATAGTAATGAGCCAACAGCACTGGTTGTCGTTTACTTATGCAACGGGCGTGGGCGGTTCAATGCTTATCATTGGGTCGGCTGCGGGCATTATTGCCATGAGCAAAGTTAAAGCGCTTACCTTTATGAGCTACTTGCGTTTATCGCTGCATTTATTAATTTGCTACACGGTTGGATATGCGGGCTCGTATTACATGGGCAGTTTTATTTAACGCATAAATTATTAAATGCTTGACAGCTAGACGTCTAAACGATAACTTTCAAAGCCCCGCTACTTAGTGGGGTTTTGTTTTATTAGCCACTGGTTAATAAAGCATTCAGAAGAGGTGCGATACTTAGGTACTTAATGTTAGGCGACGAAAGCCGATGATCATTAAGGAGGGAAGTACTCGCCGAGGAAAATAATGGTACGTCGTCATTGTTTTTCGGTTTATGGGGCTGAATCCTCAAAACTGTCACCAATATAGGTGGAGAGCTTCTGGCAGTGGACTTATCTTCAAGCATTCCTTTGCCAAGTTCTTCTTGTTTTATTGCGATTTGGATATCGCGAAAGGAGACTAAATGACTACCCAATCAGCGCCACAAACAGTGCCTCAAACAGAGTTAAGCGCAAAATCAGATTATATCGTTGCCAAATTTGGCGGAACAAGTGTTGCAAATTTTGAAGCGATGAGTCGCTGTAGCGAAATTATTGTTGCAGATGAAAGCGTACGTATTGTTGCCGTGAGCGCCAGTGCCGGCGTAACTAACCACTTAGTTGCACTGTGCAAACCAAGTATTACCTCAAGTGAGCGCCAAGAACACATAAATGGCGTGCTTGCTATTCAACACACTATTTTAGATGAGTTATCGCTAGATGCCGATTTAGCGGTTGGCTTTAACGAAACCCTAAAAGCATTTCAAACGTTGGCTCAAGAGTCACTAACAACCGATCAGCAACACGACGAGCTACTTAGCTTTGGTGAGCGTTTATCGTCGTATTTGTTTGCTCAGGTACTGCGTTTACAAGGTTTAAATGCCGATCGCTTTGATGTGCGTAAGGTGCTTAAAACCGACAGCCAATTTGGCAAAGCAACGCCCAATGTTGCAGCCACAGCGCAAGCTGCTAAAGAGCATTTAATTCCGTTATTAGACGCTCAAGTAATTGTAACTCAGGGATTTATTGGCAGTGACGAATACGGCCAAACAACAACGCTAGGACGTGGTGGTTCAGACTATAGCGCTGCATTATTAGCTGAAGCAATCAACGCTAAAAGCGTGCATATTTGGACCGACGTAGTGGGCATTTTTAGCACCGACCCGCGTTTGTGCGCAAAAGCGACGCCTATTGCACGTTTAAGTTTTGACGAAGCCGCTGAAATGGCAACCTTTGGCGCAAAAGTATTGCACCCAGCGACTATTTTACCAGCGAGCCGTAGCCACATTAATGTGTTTGTAGGTTCTAGCCGAGAGCCAGAACGTGGCGGTACATGGATTGAGCGCGAAAAATCGCAGCAACCAGGTATACGCGCAGTAACACAACGTAAAAACCAAATTTTGCTTACGCTTAAAAGCCCAGAAATGCTACTAGCAAGCGGCTTTTTAGCACGCGTATTTACACTATTAAGTGAATACAATATATCGGTTGATTTGGTAACCACATCAGAAATCAGCGTAGCTATAACTCTTGATAACGCGCAAAACGCTTCGCGCCCAGAACTCGACCAAGAATGCCTAGATAAGCTTGCAGAGTTTTGCCATGTTTCGGTAGAAAACAACCTAACATTGGTGGCACTTATTGGCTCTGAGATTCAATTACGCCAACACGAAATGAACTTAATGAGTGTATTAAAAGACTTTAACATTCGATTAATTTGTCATGGTGCTAGTAAGCACAACCTATGCTTTTTAGTAGAGCAAACTGAGTCAGATAACGTAGTACAGTCTATTCATAGCCGTTTATTAGAAAATGATTTTGCTGCGTAAGTAATCGTTATTCAGGAAAATCACCTAGTAAAGTTACTTAACAAAGTCGGTTAATAAAAAGCATCGCCAGTCGATGCTTTTTTTATGCACCACACTTACATCAAAACAAACATTGCTGTCACTGCTATCAACTACAGTAACGCGATTACTGCAAGCACTCAGCTTTGCACTATGTAATTCGTCAAACACATTGGGGCTAAGTAATTTTGCAATAGGGCGGCTGGTGGCTTTAGCAAGTGACTCTTTTAATGTCCAAATTCTAAAAAACGTATCTGCTTGGGCTTGGGTATTAGTAGGCTCAGTGATAAGTGTAATTTCATCATTATGATAAAAATGCTTAGCGAGCTTTTCAAACGGGCGCTTTAGGCTTACTTTTTCAATATCAAACCCAAACTCACTTTTATCAAAATTTAGCGCTACGCCAACCAAACCATGCGAGTGCGAAATACAGGTATTAATAACATCACCATTTACGCGTATTTGCAGCTTTGAGCTTGCCTCGTCAAATTCGGTACTCATTTTATTAAGGGCTACGTGCGCATGTTGCGGCTGCGCTACTTTAATAAGGTGTTTTAACAATAACCGCGTCGCTAAATACTCTTGCTTAGCTGGCGGGCTTTTACGGCGGTTTATAATAGTTAATTCAAATGGGCTTAAGCAATCGGGCAAATTAAAGTCACTAAGCTCAAGTGTTTTAGCATTAAATAATAAAATACTGTTACTCGCTAAAGACAAATTTGCCAATTGAGTTGAAGTAATACCCAAGGCGTTTTTAAAATAGTGTTCAGTCATAAAAGCCCTAAAGCAAAAGAAGTCGCTGATATTGTGAGCGGTTAACGCCACTAATAAAGGCTGGGTACAATTTTATTACTCAGCTGGCATGAAATATGGTTTAATTCACAATAATCAAAATAATAACAGATTTGTAGATGTATGGCACAAGTGCGTGATGGGTTTCAAAGCCGACTTGGTTTTGTTTTAGCCGCTGCTGGCGCAGCAGTGGGTTTAGGTAATATTTGGGGTTTTCCTACGCAAGCGGCCAACCATGGTGGCGGTGCATTTTTACTGGTTTACTTTATTGTTATATTTTTACTTGCGCTTCCTGCGCTGTATACCGAACTTTATTTAGGTCACAAAGCACAAGCTAATCCTGTAAAAGCATTGGGCGATGCATGGCAAAACACTAACCGTAAGGTTGGTGCTGCGGCAGGTTATATAGGCCTTGCGGGCGCAGTTGTTATGCTAAGTTTTTACTCAATAGTAGCAGGGTGGATGCTCTCGTACGCAATTGAACCCATAACAACTTTTTTAGGTTTCACAGGCGCAAGCGAATTTTTACATAGCGACTCAGTGCTGCGTAACTTTGTATTTACGCCGCTTATGCTTATTTTAACGGCCAGTATTATTTTAAAAGGTGTTAAATCGGGAATCGAAACCTGGTCGCGCCGTTTAATGCCACTGTTACTTGTGCTGCTTGTTGGTTTAATTGCCTACATTGCAACACTCGATGGCGCAAGCGAAGGTTTTGCTGCGTATTTAATTCCTGATTTTAGCCAAATACTCGACCCTAATTTAATTATTGCTGCAATGGGGCAAGCGTTCTTTTCGCTCTCGTTAGGTGTGGGCTGTATGATGATTTACGGCTCGTATTTACAGCCAGATGCTAATTTACCAAAGCTCACCGCAGGTGTTGCTTTACTCGATACCAGTGTCGCGTTTTTAGCGGGCTTACTTATTATTCCTGCTATTTATGTGGCGCAGCACAACGGTGTTGAAGTATTTAGTGGTGGTAAACTGATTGGCGAAGGGCAGCTTATTTTTGCTATTTTACCTGAGCTATTTAGCACCATGGGCGAAATTGGCTTATTAGTTGGTTTATTGTTTTTTGTATTAATGTCTATCGCATCGGTTACGTCAACAATATCGACCACCGAAATTCCGGTAGCGTTTTTAGTCGAAAATCACAACGTTAACCGCACCAAAGCAACGTGGGCCGTTAGCGCCGTTGTACTTGTGTGTGCAAGCGCAATTATACTAAATTTTGATTGGTTATTTGGCTTAGTTATTATGCTATTTACTCAATACCAATTGCCGCTTATGGGCTTGTTTTACTTTATTACGGTAGGGTGGATGTGGCAGCGTGGTAATAAATTACACCAAGCAACAACAGGCGTACATTACTGGTTTGCTCAGTATATTCGTTTTGTTTGCCCAATATTAATGACCTTGGTATTTGCAAACGTTGCCTTTGGTTAATTTTATTTAAACCCTAAAAATAGATTAATAAAGCGAAGTGAGTTTAAAACGCACTTCGCTTTTTTTGTGCCTGTTATTTAGGTGTAGCCAAGGTCTTTATAAAACCTCATTAGTCAGAGGCCTACCTTCATTTACTTCAAGCGCGTTAAGTAGGGTTGTGTTTGCTATTTCGGTGAGTGCTTCTTGGGTAAAAAAGCCCTGATGCCCCGTTACTAAAACATTTTTAAAGCTCACTAAGCGCGAAAATATATCGTCTTGATTTATTTCGTCGCTGTGGTTTTTAAAAAACAGCTCCGACTCTTGCTCGTAAACGTCGAGCCCCAAGTAGCCTAATTTTTTAGTTTTAAGTGCATTAATGCACGCTTTGCTGTTAAGCAGTGCACCGCGAGAGGTGTTAATAAGCATAACGCCGGTTTTCATTTTACTAAATGCCTCATCATCTATTAAATGATGAGTTTGCTCCGTTAGGGGGCAATGCAAAGAAATCACATCGCTTTGGCTAAGTAAGGTGTCTATATCGGTAATTGTATAATTGCCAAGTTGTGCGTAGGGGTCGCACACTAATACTTTAGCGCCAAAGCCATTTAAAATGTTGCACAGCGCAAGGCCAATTTTACCGCAACCTACAATACCCACGGTTTTATTGTGCAAGTTAAAGCCTAGTAATCCGTTTAAATCAAAATTGTCTTCGCGTACGCGGTTATACGCTTTATGGGTTTTACGGCTAAGCGTTAGCATAAGTGCAATACAATGCTCGGCTACTGCTTCTGGGCTGTATGCTGGTACGCGTAATACTTTAATTTTATGTGCTTTTGCTGCAGGTAAATCAACATTATTAAATCCTGCACAACGTAGCAAAATAGTATTTATGCCTTGGCTTGCCAATTGTTCAATAACAGTGGCGTTTACAGTGTCGTTAACAAATACGCATATGGCATCAAACCCGTTTGCTAAAATAGCCGTTTGTTCGCTCAGGGCTTGTTCAAAATACGTTATTTTTATATCGCGGTGACCGCGTGTACTTTGTTCAAAAAAAGGCAGTTCGTACTTTTGAGTACTAAAAAAAGCAATGTTCATGGTAATAGCCTCGACGCTTAAGGAGTATTATTTATTACTAATACAATAAACTACTTTATAAACCTGTGCTTTAGTAACACGCATTTTATTGATTTAAATTAAGCCCTAATTTATGCCTTAGCCGACGTAAACAAAGGTATTTTTGACGATACTTTTTTACCACCTCTGGCAGCGCTTAACTTTGCGGCTTGCAGTAGGTTGCTTTCTATTACTTGTTTAAGTGTTTCGGGCTTAGTACGTGGTGCATAGCGTGCAACAAGTTGCCCTTGTGAGTTAATTAAAAACTTAGTGAAATTCCACTTAATTGCACGATTTTGCGAAATACCCCGCGTATGCGATTTTAAATAATTAAACAACGGATGTGTTTCTGGCCCGTTTACCATTACTTTACCAAATACCTCAAATGAGACATTAAATTGCTCTTGGTAAAAGTCTTTAATGGCTAAATTATCAAGCGGCTCATTTTGGCCAAACTGGTTACACGGAAACGCAAGTACAGTAAAACCATTGCTTTTGTATTGCTGATAGAGCTTTTCGAGCGCATTTAATTGCACCGAAAAATTACACTTACTCGCTGTATTAACAATAAGGACGGTTTTGCCCTGTAATTGGCTAAGAGAAAAATTTTCGCTGTTAAAAAGTGGTGCATTAAATTGATAAATACTGTCCATAGGTTACCTACTTACCTTTCCCGCTAAGGAAATTTTATAAAGACTTTCATTCGCTTTTTTATCGACCGGTTGACATAATCGAGGTCTAGTTTCTAAGTTATCAGTTAAATAGGTCATTTTTATGTCAATGAAAGTCGCATTTATAGGTTTAGGCGTAATGGGTTACCCAATGGCGGGGCATTTAGCAAAAGCAGGGCACAGCGTATGCGTTTATAACCGCACTCAAGCTAAAGCACAAGCGTGGACTGCAGAACATTCAGGAAGCTTTGCACCAACCCCGCGCGAAGCTGCCAACAATGCCGACATCGTATTTATGTGTGTTGGTAACGATGACGATTTACGCTCAGTAGTGTATGGCAAAGACGGTGTGTTAGCGGGCATGTTGCCGCACACTATTTTGGTTGATCACACCACAACCTCTGCCGAAGTAGCACGCGAAGTGGCTGCAAAAGCGGCTCTGCAAAATATCGACTTTATAGATGCGCCTGTATCGGGTGGACAAGCTGGCGCTGAGAACGGCGTATTAACGGTTATGGCGGGTGGTAGTGAAGCTGTATTTGCTAAAGTACAGCCAGTTATGGCGGCGTTTAGTCGTTTTAGCCAATTACTAGGCGGCGTTGGCTCGGGACAACTTTGTAAAATGGTTAATCAAATTTGTATTGCTGGAGCAGTGCAAGGTTTAGCCGAAGGCTTACATTTTGCTAAGCAAGCTGGGCTTGATGGTGAAAAAGTTATAGAAACCATTTCTAAAGGTGCAGCCGGTTCGTGGCAAATGGAAAATCGCTACAAAACAATGTGGGCGGGGGAATATGAGTTTGGTTTTGCCGTAGATTGGATGCGTAAAGATTTAGGCATTGCACTCGATGAAGCTAAAAACAACGGTGCAACATTGCCAATGACCGCAACGGTCGATCAATATTACGCCGATGTACAAGCACTCGGCGGTGGCAGATACGACACCTCAAGCTTACTAGCACGCATTGAAGCGCTGCATAAAAAATAACGCTGTAGACGCGAAGCTTGCTTGCGTGACGGGCAAAGCCCGTAAAGTAATTTATTCACAAAGAGGTTATGAGGCGCTGCGCTTTTAGAGGAAGTAATAGATCTAAAAAATTATTGTTTTTATGTTTCTCATTTACTCCTCATTCGCTTCTCTTTGTGAATAGTGTTTTATTTAAGTAATTAAAAGCTGTGCTTTTCACGTGAGCAAGCTCACCATCTACCGTCAAAGTGTAGATATGAGTTTTACTTGTAGACGCGAAGCTTGCTGGCGTGACGGGCAAAGCCCGTATAGTAATTTATTCACAAAGAGGTTTAGAGGCGCTGCGCTTTTAGAGGAAGTAATAAGTCTAAAACGGTTGTTGTTTTTATGTTTACTTATTTACTCCTCATTCGCTTCTCTTTGTGAATAGTGTTTTATTTAAGTAATTAAAAGCTGTGCTTTTCACGTGAGCAA
>NZ_JBEOOQ010000056.1:0-23034 GCF_040309305.1 Pseudoalteromonas sp. RB2-MNA-CIBAN-0110
CAAGTGCACAAAAAAAGCCAGGAGCAAAAGCTACTGGCCTTCAATTAAAACCGTCAACGTATTTTAGGACGGGACACGCCATACTTTTTTCAATACTCAATTTTGCATTTAAGGCTATTTCAACAAATGCATTAACAGCCGCATTGGTATCTGCTTTTTTAATTTGTAATAGCACCGGGATTTGCGTGAGTACATCGCTCAGTTTTATAAAATGGCACCCTTCACTATATAATTTACGTACGCAATAAGGCGCAATTGCCACACCAAGGCCAGCAGCTACTTCAGTAACTAATGTTTGCATATGCCTAGGTTGGCTAATAATGTTCGGTGAAAAATGAGCTTGTTTGCATTGCAAAATGGTTTCATCAAAAAGACCAAGTGCTTCCTCTCTATTAAAAATAATAAATGGCTCATTTTTTAGTTTAGCTAAATCAATATTTTTATAATTTGCCAGCGCATGGTTTTGATTAACGATGGCCACCAATGAATCTACATAAATAGTATGACTTACAAATTCATCATTAATTGAATCAGGTAAAGGCCGTGAAAAACCCACATCAATTAAATCGTTTTTAAACGCATGTATCTGCTCAGTTGCAGTCATTTCAAACAATGTAACGTGCACGCTTGGGTATTGCTGTTTATATTCTCGAACCAGTGCTGCCATAAAGGTTAAACATGCCGAGCTTAAGTGCGCAATATTCAGTGTACCTACCTGTCCGTTGTGGGCACGTTTAACCTGAGTTTTAGCTTTGTCAGCTAGAGCCAAAATAGCGCGTGCATCTTTTAATAGCTGCTCACCCGCTTGAGTTATTGCAACATCGCGTGAGTTTCTTATAAACAGCACAACATCAAGCTCGATTTCGAGCTGTGCAATATGCCTACTTATTGCAGGTTGCACGGTGTGTAGCTCTTTGGCCGCTTCTGAAAAACTCTGATGCTTGGCTACGCTGACAAAACTCTTTAATGTTTTAATATCCATTACGCACCTTAAATACATTATTTGTATAGATTCTATAAAATAATATCATTTTTGTTATAGGTAGAGAACTCATACCATAGCGGCATGAGTTAACAACACTAGACAGCTATGACCAAACCCAAACAAAATCAGTCATTAAGTCGATTTATTTTATTACTAATGACCACTGCAATTGCAGCAACAGCAGCAAATTTGTACTACAACCAGCCTATTTTACCGCTTATAGCGAACGAATTTAATTTAACTGATTCGCAGCTTGGGAGTATTCCCGCGCTTACACAAATTGGTTACGCGTTTGCGTTATTATTTATTTCTCCTTTGGGTGACTCGATTGCTCGCAGGCGTTTAATTACTATTTTGTCGAGCTTATTAGTAGTGGCTTGTAGTGCAGCAATGCTTGCACCTAACTTACCTTTATTACTTATATCGGTATTTTTAATTGGTGTAAGCGCCAATATAACCCAGCAATTAATACCCTTTGCAGCATCACTTGTATCGAGCGAGCAAAAAGGTGCCACGTTAGGCACATTAATGATGGGCTTAACCATCGGTATTTTACTTTCAAGAACGTTAAGTGGGTTTGTAGGTGAGCAATTTGGTTGGCGAAGTGTATTTTTAATGTCGGCAGTACTCGCGGTATTATTTGGTATATTACTGCGCGTGTTTTTACCTGGCAATAAGCCACACACTAATTTGCATTACTGGCCTCTCATTAAAAGTACGTTGGCGTTGTTTATTAAACATAAATCACTGCAGCATTTTACACTTTCGGGCGCATTTTGGTTTGCATCATTTAACGTGCTTTGGGCAACACTTGCAATTTATGTAAGTAACGAGCCATTTAACTACAACGCTCAACAAGCCGGTTTATTTGGTGTAATAGCATTGGCTGGCGTAATTGGCGCTAAGTCGTCGGGTAAATGGGTCAGCAAACTGGGATCTAAAGCTCTAATTATGATTGCACTTACGCTTGCGGCAATCGGCTTTGCTATTACAGGTTTGTTTAATGGCAGTTTAGCGTCGTTAGTTATTGGCATTATTTTAATCGACTTTGCCATATTTAGTGCGCAAGTGGCTAACCAAGTGCGTGTTTTTAGTATTGACCCCACTGCGCAAAGTCGCATAAATGGAATTTACATGCTGGGTTATTACATTGGAGGCGCTGTTGGCTCAATGGTTGGTGTTAAAGCATTTGCACTTTATCAATGGCCTGGCGTTGTTGCTGTAAGCATTATATTTATTTTGCTAAGTGGCATTTTTAATTCATTTGCTAAAAAGTAATCGCTTAAAACTTAAGGAGTAAAAATGGGTATGTTAAAAACAGCGGGTAGCTTTACATTACTGTGTATCGCCAGCTTAACTATTATGGTGGGAACCCTACTTGCGCCAGGTTTAGTAAGTATTTCACAAGGATTAGGTATAACCGATAACACCGTACTTTTAATTACGTTGCCATCGTTAGGCGCTGTGGTTTTTGCGCCGCTAGCAGGAAAATTAATAGATAAATACGGAGCTTATAAACTTTTAGTAATTGGGTTATTTTTATATGGGGTTGCAGGTGCCAGTGCTTACTTTTTAAAAGGCCCAACGCTTGTATTTGCTAATCGATTTTTACTCGGCGGTATAACTGCTGTGGTAATGGCAAGTTGTACGGTTTTAATTTCTGCTTGGTACACAGGCGAAGCACGCCTTGGCATGATTGCAAAACAAGGCATGGCGATAGAGTTAGGCGGTGTTATATTTTTATTTTTAGGCGGATTATTAGCGTCGCAATTTTGGGCGCTGCCATTTTCACTTTATTTAATAGCGTGGGTATTTTTGGCTATGCTTTTATTATTTGTGCCAAGTAAAAACTCACTGGCTAGTAATAGCGATGAAGTGTCAGAACATCTACACCACAAAGCTAACAATGGCCTCTCGTTAAAAAGCGTTTATGTAATTTCAACACTCGCGATGACCATATTTTTTACGTCTACTGTGTTACTGCCCATTACAATGAACGAGGAAAACTTTAATGAGTCACAAATAGGCCAACTACTCGCATTTATATCTTTAGTGGCTGTAGTTACCGCAGGCTTTATGCCTAAAATAACAAAGAAGCTTGGTGAGCCCAAGGTTTTGGCATTTGCCTTTTTAGCGTTTAGTTTATCGTATATTTGTTTTACACAAGTAAGCACCCTACTTTTAATTTTAGGCGCAATATTAATAGGTATAGGATTTGGTTTTAGTATCCCGCTTTTAAACCATATGACGGTAGAGCTCAGTGATGTGAAAGTACGCGGCCGTAACTTATCGTACTTTACGATGGCTGTATTTTCGGGTCAGTTTTTTACCTCATTTATGCAGTACATACCTGGTGGTGAAAAAAACGTATTTATAATTTGTAGCGTTTCAGCATTTATAATTGCACTGGTATTGTTTTTTAAACCGACCAAAACAAAGTAGTAATAACTTAAAAAAGAGCATTTTTATAAATGCTCTTTTTTACCTAAACCTCCCGCTTTATTATTTGCACTACCTTACTGATTACTTTTTTTAATTTGACTCTATTGCTAAGTTTAGCATTATAATAACATTTAGTATGATGTGTTCTTTTACTATAAAGCCACCAGCTAATTTATATTAACTGCATTAAGAGTGTAAAAAGATGGTGAAATTATATTGAAATTGCAAAGTATTTACACTGCTTATTGCTGATCACTAATCACAAAGGCGTAAGGCTGATTAAAAGCAGTAACAAATAGATGTGTATATGCTCATAGGTACTGACTGGATTCTAACTCAATAGCTGAATACTGTATATAAACACAGTTTATATATTTCCTGTCAAAAATAACTTAAACCAACTTCCCTTTGTAAGTCGTTAATAATATTAAACTAAATAAAGTGCTATAAAACTGATTCGTTATCATAAATAGATAAAATAGCGGTAACTGTATATACATACAGTTACCGCTTAAACCTATCTAACCTACTTTTTAATAAACGCACTATAACCAGCTAATGCCTTTGATACACTAAGTGGTGGATTATCTGAATGCTCAGCACCTTCGTTTATAGCGCTTTGCCACGCAAGGTTATTATTAGGGTTTGCTTTTAAAGCAGACTCTAAATTATTAAACGCTTTTAACATTAACGGATGCTCTGCTCCACCCACCGAAAGATATAAATAAGTAGGCGCCTTAACTTTGTTAGCTTGAGTAGTTAAAAACGCTTCTACATTATTAACCACTGTCATGTCGTCATACCAAGCCGCTGGGCTAAATGCAAAGTAGCCATTAAACAGTTCAGGCCTCGTATGCAGTGTATAAAGTACAAAGCTACCACCTGCCGAAAAACCACTTAATACACGGTTATTACTAAGCTTATATTTTGCCGATAAATACGGGAATAACTCAGTTTCAATAAACGCTAAAAACTTGTCGGCTTCACCATTAGGCTCTATAAATGTTTCGCCCTCTGGGCGCGCTTGTGTATTTACATCTTGGCGAGCATAAGGAGGCACTAAATCGCGATTACGTGTATCTGTAAAAAACAAATTAGGAATAGACACCAATATAGCCTTATCCCCTTTTTCGCTCTTAGCTTGTTTTGTAAGTGCTTTGTCCCATGTATCTAAATTAAAGTTTCCATCGGTTTTAATAATTAACGGATACGCTTTTTTAGGATTGTAATTAGCGGGTAATCTTATAAACACTTTGCGCGACTCATTAAGCACGCTTGAGTTAATTGTTACATCTGTATAGGCCGATACATAATGGTTGTAATAACGTATGGCTAAAATACCTATAGCAAAAATGACTATGGCTAAACTTAAATTAATAAAATAGTGTTTTGTTATTTTTATTTCCATGCGGCATTCCTTTAAATGTTTAGGAGTTATTTAATCGAGCTTAACCCATTGTTTTATTTCAAGCGCGGTCATAATAAGCTCAACCGAAAAGGCGGCTAAAATCATCCCCATCACACGCGTTAAAATAGACGCGCCGCCAGTACCAATAAGCTTAATTATTTTCCCCGAAAGCAGCAACAGTATTAAAGTAATACCCAACACACCAAGTGTAACAAGCGCTGTGCCTATTTGAGTGGTAATTGGGTGAATATGATTGTCGGTAAGTAGTATCACCGCCAAAATAGCGCCAGGAGTCGCAGTTGCAGGTATAGCTAGCGGAAACACTGCTATATCGTGATCGGGGTCTTGTTTAGCTTTGTTAGAATCGTTTCCAAATATCATTTGCAGGCCAAACAAAAACAATATAATTCCGCCCCCTAACTGAAACGACACCAACCTAATTCCCATCGCATTAAGTATTAGCTGCCCAATTAAAATAGAACCCAATAGTACGCAACCAGCATAAAGGACCGTTTTAAAGGCTGTTTTACGACGTTGTTGATCTGTTAAATGAGAAGTAAGCGCAGCAAACAGCGCCATAGTACCTATTGGGTCAATGGTAGCCCAAATAACAAGCGCATCTTGAGATAGTTTTTCTAGCATATAAAATCCTTGTTAAGCGTAAATATTTAATAAAACACGGGTAACAAATTCATTTGCTTACGCTTAACTATAATAGAAAGCCGTTATTTTTTGTATTTTATTTACACTTGGAGGCGTTGACCTTTCAGGATTGAAAAAAGATGAGCACTTATAATTGTAGTATTGAGTTAAAGTGATTTATGCCAAATAGAATTTTCTCTTAAGCTAAAACCTAACTTAATAAGTAGATTATGGGAACGTGCATTGTGTGCACTCACCTCAGCCGATAAATGTTTAAGCGCAATTTCCTTAAGTAGCGCTTCAATAAAACCGGTGACTACTTCAAACATTACGCCTTTATCCCAAAAGTCGGGGTGCAGCTCAAATCCTATAAACGCATTACTTTTACACGGCGTTAAATTATAAAGCCCACAAGTACCCATTAACTCCCCAGATGTATTATGTTCAATTGCAACTCTAATCACTTCGCCTTCGTAGTAGGCACTAATATCATCTTGTATTAATTGTTTGATTTGTGTTTTGCTGAGCGGTGTTTCGTAGTCGTTAAATTCTGACACATGCGGGTGGTTTAAAATATTAAATAAACACGCAGCGTGTTTGTGGGTAATTAAACGCAGCGTAACGCGTTCAAGCTTTGTGGTATTAAACATTTTATTTAAGTGGTTAGTTAAATTAGCTCTTTATGGGCAGGCATTATTAACTTACCATACCCCATTAACAAGCATTATCTTTAAAGCAAAAAGAGTAAGAGAACGTAATGAGTGACGATTTTCAAGTAATACAACCCACTACCACAGTATATTGCCCAAAGCGCGGCGAAGGCTGGACCTTAACAGGCATTACTAATATTAACGAGTTTACCTCAGTAATGTTTGACGGCACACGCTATACACTTCCAGCACGCGAAATAGTAGAAGAACTTCTTCCTAACCAATTAGCGCGTGAGCAAAATAGCTAACCAAACACATACACAATAAAAAGGCTGCAATTTTGCAGCCTAATATCTAATTAACGAGTTAAAATGCATCGTCTTCACTGTAAACATTAACGTTTAACTCGTCCTCATCTTCAAATACTACAAACGAAATAGGCTTACAGCATACTTGGCAGTCTTCTATGTATTGCTCATCAATATCTGCTGCATCAAGTAATACTTCTATACTTTCTCCACAATAAGGGCAGCTTATTGATTTTTCAGTTAACTGGTTCATTTATCACCTGCTAATTTATATCTCGAATGTTGTCACTTTAATGAACAAGCCAGCATAATTCAACACCCCATTAAATAACGCTTATTTGGCTAAACTAATTAAACAATGCTACTAACTAAAAAGTGATCTAAATACCAGCTTTACGTTTATAAAACATCATAAGCACATTAGTTTGCACCATATATAAGTTAGCCAGCTAAAACTATGCCTCTACAATGAAATAGTATTAGCACTTAGCGGGTCTAACTTCATAAGTATTTAAACTCACACTTTAGGTGGATAATTTTATGAAAAAATCACTCGCACTCGCATTAACATCTGCCGCAATATTGTTTAGCACATTTACTCATGCAGCTAAAACCGAAAAAGCCGTTTTAGCTGGAGGTTGTTTTTGGTGTATGGAAAGTGACTTTGAAAAGCTAGAAGGCGTAACCGATGTAATATCGGGCTTTACTGGCGGCAAACTTAAAAACCCGACATACAATGGTAATCATAAAGGCCATTACGAGGCTGTAGAAATTACTTACGACCCAGCCATAGTAAGCTATCAAGGTATACTTGATCATTACTGGGTCAATATTGATCCCTTTGATGCCAGAGGCCAATTTTGCGATAAAGGCCCTAGTTACTTAAGCGCTATATTTGCACAAAACGACGAACAACGTAAATTAGCTGAAAAAACAAAAGCAGCTGTTGTAGCCGAGTTTCCTAATCAAACTGTGGTTACACCTATACTAAACGCAAGCACCTTTTACCCTATAAAAGGGAGGGAAAGCTTTCACCAAGATTATTACAAAAACAACCCAATCCGATACAACACTTATCGTTGGCGTTGTGGTCGCGATAGCCGCCTAGAAGATATTTGGGGCGACAGAGCAACCCACTAGTATTTATTAAGCAACTTAAATTACACCAACAAAAGGCTGCGTATTGTGCAGCCTTTTGCTTATCTACAAAGCTAGCTTTCTCTGCTTCAAAAAGTATACAAACCTTCATTATCAATAAATAGTATATTCTGTTTCCTAAAGCAGGCTGTTTATCTACTAAATCAAATGCAATAAATTGCACTCCTAGATTGATATAAACCAAATTCAACAACTGGAGTTACACAAAATGTTTGCCAATCAATTACAGCTAGCGCGTGCTCTAGAGTTACCAACACGCCAAGCCATGCTTTACCGTGAACCAGCAGTACAACACTTTTGGAATAGTAACACCGACCTAATTACAAACGCGTGGAGCGAATGGGAAACAACATCAATAGATGGCTCAACGTTTACGCTTGACGATACACTACTTGATAAAAACCTACGCGAAGCAGTAAAGCAAGCATGGGAAGATCCATCAAAAGAGCTGGCCGTAAAAGCGTTATTACACAAAGTAGCGCCTGATGTATTTCAATTTCAATTTTTTGATCCAGAGCGCCTTGCCGTATTACGCGGGTATTTAGAACAAGTATGGAATTCGCAAATTCCTATGCGCCCACCATATGGCATAGTGTTAAATCGCCGTGGTGCAATGCTTGATAGACGATCAGAAGGTTATTTAGCAGCGCCAAGCTTTCAAGCGTTTTATAACGAAATACTAAACACTTACATGCGCCCTATTTCGCGAATGTTGTTCCCGGAGGTTACGGGGTTTGATACACAAACGTTTGGTTTTTCTATTTATTATGAGCCAAACACAGATTCGTCAATTCGCCCACATACCGATGCATCGGCCGTAACGCTTAATATTAACTTAAACTTACCAGGCGAAGAGTTTACAGGGTCAGAAGTTGACTTTTATCACCCGTACACAGGCGACATTAAATCACTTACGTTTAAGCCCGGCACTGCCATGTTACATCGTGGCAATATTGCACACGCAGCAAAGCCTATTACCAGTGGTGAGCGAACTAACTTTGTTTTGTGGTTGTATGGAGAACGCGGGCGATTACCAGCACAAGGTGCACCACGCATTCCTATTGATGCTAAACAGCGCTGGATTAACCCTAAAAAGACGAACGACGGCTATGCACCGTTTTAATCGAGTTTTTAACTAAGCTTTTAACTAAGTAAAAAGGCTGCTTAATTTAAGCAGCCTTTTTGTTAGTATCGTTTTAGTTTACGTTTAAAACTTATACGTTGCAGATAGCCTTACACTTCTGGGTGTGCCCGGTTGAACCCAGGCATCAGCAAATGAGTTAGTGTAATAGGTCTCATCAAACAGGTTATCTACTTCTGCACGCAAGCCAATTGCCTTAGTTACATCAATATCTATAAAAGTACGCGCTGTTGTATAGCTTGGTAGCTCAAAGTCGGTACCAAAAAAGCCGTTTCGAGAATCTACATAAACTAAACCTGCGCCAAACTTAATTGCTTTGCCATATAACTCGGCTGATTTAACAAGCTGTAAACTAAGTTGATGTTTAGGAATATTTAATAAAGAACTGCCCGCTTCAACGGTATAGCCAAAGTTAGCATCAAAAAATGAGTTTTCAATAGTTGCATCAACATACGCATACGATAACCATAGGCTTACATCATCCGTTAGCTCACCGTTTATATCAATCTCTATGCCTTTGCTTTGTGCTTCGCCAATTGCAGCAAAAGTAAATGCAGTGGGATCGTCAACCACCAGCATGTTGTCTTGCTCTACTTTAAACATCGCGATAGTGCCAAATAAAGCGCCATCGTTTAAAGTAAATTTAACTCCCAACTCTGTTGAAGTAGATTGATTTGGTTCAAACCCATCGCCATTTGTATCAGTGCCAGATAAAGGCCTAAAGTTTTCGCCATAAGCGGCATAAACAGATACAAACTCGCTCGCCTCATACACAACACCTAGTTGGGGGCTAACACGCGATTCGTTTTGCTTTGATTGAGTATTAGCTAAGCGGTTATTAAGTGTTTGTTCGTAGTCATCAAAACGTATACCAATACGTACATCAAACTTATCGGTTAGGCTTATTTGGTCTTGTATAAATACACCTAACGACTCTTGGACTTCTAACTTATCGGTATTGGCCGTTGGCGTAGGTAACTCATATGCTCCATATACAGGATTAAAAACATTTATATACTGATCGCCACGTACACGAAGAACAAATTGATCATTTTCGAACTTATCAGAATCAACACCAATTATTAAACGGTGATCCAACCCTGCAACCTCTAAATTACCTGTCACTTCGGCTCTAAATACCTGATATTTTGCATTGTAATCACGGTAGCGCCTAAAGCGATTTACTTCACCATCAACAACACCTGCAAAACCAGTTTCGGTAGCAAACCCTTCAAGCGAAGTATCACGGTAGTTAGCGCCCAGCAATACGCTCCAATTATCATTAAAGTCATGAATAAACTCTAATTGATGGCCAAGTACGTCAGCCTCTATTGGGCCATCACCTGGCTCACCTAAAAAGCGGCTCTCTGGTATTAAACCAAGTTCGCCATCTATGGCTAATACGCCCCTATCAAAAGGGACCTCTTGGTCGCTGTATTCAAGCTCATATATTAGTTGGCTATTATCATTAATATTCCATGTTATTGATGGGCTAAAGCCTTGTTTAGTTGTCTCTATTGTATCGCGAAAGCTTTTTGCGTCTTCATAAAAACCAACCAGTCTAATTGCTACGTCGTCGCTAAGGGGTGTGGTGTAATCTACATCAGCGCGGTAGGTGTCAAAGCTGCCTACGCTTAGCTTTAGCTCGCCGCTTGTATCAAACGTTGGGCGCTTAGTAACGAGATTTACTGTACCGCCAGGTTCACCACGGCCAAATAAAGCAGCACGTGGACCTTTTAACACCTCAACCGATTCAATACCCGACAAATCACGTGAGCCACCAAAACCACGCCCGGCATTAAACCCATTAACAAGGTAATTGCTTGGCAAGTTTTCATCGCCTACAAAGCCGCGTAGCGCAAAGCTATTCCAAAGCCCGCCAAAGTTATTTTGACGCGCTACCGATGCCGATAAATCAAGCGCTTGATTTAAATTTATCGCACCTGCGTTTTCAAGCGCTTCTAAGTCTATTTTTAATTCTGATAGCGGTGTTTCTAAAGGGCTAAAATTACCTTGATAAGCTTGGCGCGAGCCAATCACTGCCAATCTTTCTATAGGGCTATTATTTACGCTGTCATCCTTTGGGGTTTGTTCAGCAGCCATAGCGTGGCTGCTAAATAAACTGACTAAGCATGCGCTTAAATAGCTGAGCTTTAGCCCATTTTTATTGGTATTCATTATAAACCTTGTTAATTAGTTGACTCATAAATTTTCTTTTAGCTTAACGCCTGTAACGTCAGGCTCATCCGTTTCATTAAGCATTGTTTTTTTAAAGCTAGGCATACTCTTAAGCGCAGCTTTAGGTGGGTTGCCTTTTATAAACAGCCAAGGGTAGTAAAACTCCCTTAAACTTTTATGAAATCCTCGCATACGGTATTCATATCTAAATGCAGCTAAAGCATCAGTGCTCGCCAATCGGGTAAAACTGCGTTGTAGCAATAGTGGTGGTGAAAACCACGATACAATCCCCGCTAGTTGATACTTTGTATGCGCTGCATCACGATAAGCATGTGAAAGTTCACCTGCTTTTTCGTCTCCAACTTGCTGAAATGCGTAATACCATTTCCACTCAAACTCGCTTTGCATATCAACATGATCTTTCCACTGTGGATTTGATGCTACAAAAGCATCCATTGTGGTTTTCTTTGGCAAGTCCCATGCATCGTTAACCGCCTCACGCTGAGTAAGCACAATGTCGCCGCCCTTTGGTGAGTGAACCGTTTTGTTTATAACTAAATCGCCTAAAATAGGAATAATAAAGGCAACTAACACCCAAAAACCGATTAATGTTGAAGCAACACGCGGCGCACTGTTGGCATTTTTTCCCCACCACACACTAAGCAAAGTCCAAAACGCAATGTAAATTACACATATAAAAGTAACAAACCCCACATCAGCAAGGGCCGAATGACTAAGCAATGTACCTACATAAAATGGCAACATTAAACACACTATTACTGCTATTAACCTTACAGCTATACGTGCCCCCCATAATGCAAAGTACGACTTAGCCGTAGTCACTAATAAGTCATGCCTACCGCTTGTTCGCTCATTAGCAAATAAATCATGAAATAATAAAATAACTATCAGCGGTGCTAATGCACTAATTACAAATACAAAATCAATTTTACCTGCCTGCGCTAGCTCTGCGTTTTGTGAATCGCTCTCGTAAATTTGTCCCTCTAGGGCAAGTAAATTTAAGCGGTGTTTCCACGGATAAATATCACGCTCACCTAAAGCAGCAAATGCTAAATTTGAAGGTGCTGAATACGTTAAATGAAAGCTGTAATAGGCAAGCGAACCAGCATCACTGTATTTATTTTGTACGTTAGCTAATTCAGTTAAATCAGCCGTTTTTAAACGCTCAATAGTGTGTTGTTGCTGGCTTACTTCACTAAGGCCGCTGAAAACTGCAAACCCCGATATAGCAAATGTACATGCTAGTAATATCACTAAATATTTTTGGCGAAGTAAAAAACGCCATTCACGAATTAGCTGTGAAAATACATAACTCATAACAAACGCTTCCCTACAAATTTAATACCGCCTAACAGCACTGCAATCCAAATAAATAACTGTAAAAATGCAGGGATACTTCGCTGCGCTCTCACTTGTGCGTTATCTACATTAAAAGTAAAGTTTTGCAGTACTTGCCAATTTTGTGCACTTACACGAGCTTGCTTAGTCGCTTCGGTACTGGCATTGCGGTTCATATCGTCTTGGTAGCTAAGCTTTTCTACATGAACTTTGTTAAGCCCTTGCACAAAGTCAAAACGCAACTGTTCGGTTTCACGCAAAAAGCGGTGATGAGTTTCAATACTCGTTCCTACCACTATCATCGATAACGACCGAATAGCCACCATAGGTGAAACCCAACCAAAATAACGAGATACCTTCGTTTGTTTAAGCTCAGCTTGCATACGTTGCTCGGCAAATTTGTTTAGTACGTTAGTCAATTTTGCTTCAGATTCGCTGGCTACTAATCCTCTAAAATTAATCGGTAGCTCATCTATACTTTTAACGTTGTACTTTTTAAGAAGTGATTGTTTAAATTGCATAAATGCGGGGTCGTTTGCGTTATGGCCGTCGCCTAATTTTCTAAGTTGTGCTTTTACAGCAAAGTCTGTTTCTATTTTACCGGCAGATGGCACAGCCGTTGAGGCACTGGTACTTGCTACGCGTGGCATAACAATACACAGTAAAATCCACACAAAGGCAAGTGCGGTAAAGCTACCACTGTTTTTACTAAACACGCTCGATGCCAGTAAAATCAGTAATACCCACACAGTTAAATATAAAGCGTAGCCAACAACAAAACTTACAACTGCCAGTAAGCTTTCGCCCGCAGCAACCGTAAATAAAGCCGATACCGTAAGCGGAGTTAAAATTAAGCCCACAACAGAAAGTAGCGCCAATCCTTTACCTGCAATTAGCGTTACACCCGATGTACCTTGCGATAACAAATAAGAAAGCGTTTGCGATTCGCGCTCTCGGCTAATACCGCTGTAGCCAATTAATATTAATAATAACGGTGCGAGTGTTTGCACAATAAATGCAGGCGTTAAACTGCCTAATTTAGTTAATGCAGTCCCTTGGCGACTATCTGCAAACATTGCGCTGTTTTGTCTGTGCCCTTCTAAAAATATAGAGTTGCCTGTGTAAGCGTCAATACCAGGGTCTAGCGTACTAAGTGGCGAAGGCGTTCTAAATGCATAATGCCCGTAATGCACCATTCTGTGTGGATGGCGGTCGGGTTGATCAACAAAGCTTTTATCGCTTGTTGTTTGTAACTCATGGCGAGTATGGCTTAGCTCCATCATGGTAATAGCCGTTACAATTACCGAAGCAAGCGTGAGCACTAAACCTATAGCAAGCACGGTCATTGCTAATTTTGAGCGAAGCCAATAACGCCACTCATCTTTGGCAACAATCACCACCTTTGAAAAGTTATTTATACTCATTAAGCACCTCTTTTAGCGTGATGCCCAAACGCAGCGTGTACTTGCTCGGTATCAATACGCCCACTTTGGGGCGCATCAAACTCTCCCACCAGCTCACCGTTTTTAAGTAAACCAATTCGATTAGCGACTTGGCAGGCACCGTATACATCGTGGGTAACCATTAAAATAGTCGCACCAGTTAATGCAAGTTCACGTACAAGTTGATTAAATTCATCAATAGCAACAGGATCAAGACCAGAGGTTGGCTCATCAAGTAAAAAAATGGGTGCTTCACGAAGTATCGCAAGTGCAATTGCTGTTTTTTGCCTCATGCCTTTTGAATAAGTTTGCATGTGGCGATCCCGCGCATCGTGTTGCAATGCAACTCGATTAAAAGCCGCGTTAATTTGCTCATCTGATTTTTTAATATCAGCGAGTGATAAAAAATATTCAATATTTTCACGAGCAGTTAAATGCGGATATAACGTAGCCGACTCTGGCAAATACGCTGTTTTACCTCGCACAAAATCAAGCGCTTTACTCACCTCTTTACCCGCTACTTTTACAGAGCCTTCGGTTGGTTTATTAAACCCAAGTAACGTTTTTAACGTGGTTGATTTACCCGCACCATTACCACCAAGTAGCGCATAAACCTCACCTGCAGCCACACTAAAGCTTAAGTTTTTTAAAATAGCGTTATTTTTAATACTAAAATTTAAAGAACTCACTTCAATCATCGCATCACTTAGGACGGCGCCTGCATTGCTAAGTTGTTTATCAAAAGTTTTAGGGGCAATTGTTGGTGTTTTATTAATCGCGGTAGGTGTTGTCACACTCAAACTCTATTTAGGGAAATTAGATAGGTGTGAATGTTATACTATATCAAATACCAATTGCAACAATATAACATCCCAACAGTTAACAAATAAGATAATTATGGTTACTTAGTTAATAGGTTACTTAGTTAATAAATTATTACTTTAGGAGGTAAAAATTAAAGCAACTTTAATAACCCCTTTTATATGGAATTTAGGATGGTGTTATGTGTATTTATTTGCGATTTAACATAAATTACAAACCAAGTATAAAGAGTGTAATTTTTTTAGCTTTGCCATGCTAACGCCTTTGGTAAAATCTTATGTTGGGTAAGTTGGTAATTTTAAAAAATGTGCTATCTTTTTATTATCCATATCATAAAAATAAGCGCTAACATGTTGTTCCGAGGTACAATTGCCGTAGCCATATTGGTAATTTCTGCTGCTAATAAAAGCGATGCAAATGAAGTAGACGTGCAATTTAGTGGTTTTGCATCTTTAACACTCAGTTACACTGACGATTCAGATATCGCCTTTGCATCTAATTATTTAAACGAAAACGATACAGGCTTTTCAGCAACGCGTGATTCAATTTTAGGTGGGCAAGCTAATATATCGCTCTCAAAAAATTGGGACTCTGTGGTTCAAGTAGTAGTACAAGATCATAGCTTCAAAAGTCTTGAAAACTTTTTAGAACTCGCTTTTGTTCGTTATCGCCCCTCGCGCCATTGGGCTATTCGTGCTGGCAGGCTAAACAGCGACCTTTACTTACTCTCCGAATATCCTTATGTAGGATACGCCTATTTGTGGATCCGCCCTCCTCATGAATACTACTCTTTTGCAAACATTGCAGGAAATTACGACGGTGTGGATATTGAATACAGTAAAGCCATTGATGAAGGTTTTTTACGTTTAAAGCTCGCATATGGAAGCTCTACAGCAAAGTTAAAAGCCTATAATGACGACTTTTTTATTGATTTTGATAATTTAACCACCTTTAGTGCCACCTATTCTCTAGATTCATGGACCGCACGTTTCTCTTTATCTAAATCTGATTTTGGTGACTATACGCTAACCTCATTGGATGATTTTTTAGCCTTACTAGACGCAGTACCACAAAGTATATGGCCACAAGCACAAACGATATCTAACAAATTTAATACCAAAGGCCACAGTATAGAATACGCGGCGTTTGGACTAACCTACGATCATAATAATTGGCTTATTCAATCTGAAGTAGGTATTTCGGAATCCGATTGGATAATAGCTCCATCAGTACTCAATACTTATATTAGCGCTGGTTATAGGGTAAACAATGCAATATTTTACACGAGCTTTTCTGCAGCAAAAAATCGTCACTATGTTATACAAGTAAACGAACCTGTTTTTTCACCAGGCATACCCGATCAAATTTCAGAGCCAATACAACAGCTAGCACTTGCAACACAAGCTGCTATTAAGGTGCCTTATGTTCATCAGCATTCAATTAACATAGGTGTAAAATGGCAACTGTCGGAGCGATTAGCGCTAAAAGCTCAACTAGACCGCTTTGATATAAAGCCCGAAGGCGCGGGTTTATGGAGTCTTAGTCATCCTGCAGATGTCGACAAAGGCCACAAAGTACATATGCTAAGTTTGAACGCTAGTATGGTATTTTAGCAATGATGAGCTATCGTAACTCACTCCTTTATGTGTTGCTGCCGCTTTGCCTGCTTCTTGTTAGTGTTAATGCCAAATCTACAGAGTTTGTAGTGGTGGTAAATAAAAACAATACAATTAACGCTTTATCCAAACGCGAAGTTATTGATATTTATATGGGTCGCTATTTAACGTTTCCTGATGGTGAAACCTCTAAGCCACTTGATTTACCGGCGCAATCAACATTAAAAAATGATTTTTACCTGCAACTGGTCAATAAAAATGAGCAAAAAATTAATGCTTATTGGGCAAGGTTATTATTTTCAGGGCGCGCAAAGCCCCCATCACCGTCAACATCCGTTGAAGACGCGTTAAACAAAATAGCTGCATCACAATTTGCAATTGGTTATATTCCTCAATCGCAGGTTACAGACGCAGTAAAAGTGGTATACACATTTGATAAAAATTAGCCAAGCACTCTACGTACGCGTTGCTCTATCAATCGCTATTGTCGCCATTGTAGTTACATTAGTATCGTCAACACTTTCTTATTACTCGGGTCTTAAAGAAAAGAAAAACACCAATTACCTACTCGTGCAGCAGTTAGCACAAACAATGGGAAAAACAGCCGCCATAGCAGCCTACCTAAACGATCGTGAATTAAGCCAAGAAATTATTAATGGCTTGCTAAGTAACGACTTAGTGCAAGGCGCAAGCTTAGAAGGAGAAGTAAACCCAAAAGGAGAAATGGATTTATTTATTGCAAGTGGCTCTACTAACAAGAAAAAAGAAGCTGTTTTAATTAAATTAGTTCACCCCTTTATAGAAGACACTTTTATAGGTGTACTGGCCATATACCCCGACGATAACTTTATTGAACAACAAGCACAGTCATCACTTATAAAAGAATTTATTTTAATGCTGATTCAATCAATCGTCATCGCTTTCTTTGTCTCACTGGTTGTACGCAAATGGCTCACTCAGCCTATTCAAAACCTAACAGACAGCTTTGCGACAATTGATCCTACCAATCCCGAAACCATGACAATGCTAGAGTTTAAGCAAGGTAAGCGAGACGAAATAAGCAGGCTAACGCAAGGTATAAATGCCTTAATGCATGAGTTAAAGTTAACCATTAGTAATGAGCAATCCCTTCGTAAAAAAACCCAAGAACTAGAGGCTAAATTTAGACTTATTTTTGAACAAGCCAGCGCCGGTATTTGTTTATTAGATGACAAAAATATTATCACCACCTTTAATCCCGCGTTTAAACATTACTTTACCGTACCCGGCGAAGAAGAGTTATCAACCTTGCACTTTCCTGCTCTGTTAAATAACGTTGATGAATTACAAAACCTACTTGCAGATATACGTTGTGATAAAAACCCGCCACAAGCAACCCTAGATATAGAGTGCAAAGTGGGCCATAAAACCATTTGGTTGCACTGCTTATTTGTAAGACTAACAGAGCAACGTGAAACAAAGCGAAGCGCTCATCAAGAACACTTAGTTGAAGTGATTTTACATGATGTAACTGAGCGCGCCGAACGCGAATTTCAAACTCGCTTTGAAGCCGATCACGACCCACTTACTGACCTACTTAATCGCCGAGCCGGCGAAAAGCGTCTTAAAAAAGCACTGCGCGAGTGCATTAAACACAATCAGCACCTAGTACTAATGATGATTGATTTAGATAAGTTTAAACCCATTAACGACACCTACGGCCACGAAGCAGGTGATAAAGTACTTATTGAAATAGCACACCGATTTAAAAAGCACTTTAACCAAGAAACCGACATATGCATCCGCCTAGGCGGTGACGAGTTTATTGTTGCAAGGCAGGTTAATACCTACAACAAAGCAGCAACGCGTGAGCAATCAATCGCTTTGCTAAACAAGTTACAACAAGACATTTATATTTCACAAAATAAAACATGCGCCGTGGGTGCAAGCATTGGTATTGCAGTAGGCCCTAATGATGGTGATGAACTACTCGAATTAATGATCAATGGTGACAAAATGCTCTACCACGTAAAAGAAACAGGTCGAGGGCAAATTGCATTTTATGACGAGTTTAAAAAGTAAGATGGTTAATTGAGCTCTTTCAACGCAGTTAGCACTAAAAATGGCTACTAGAGAGTGATTTATAAGCAGAGCCAAGGTTATTTAAGCCCAATTTTTAAAGAACATTGAACAATAAACTTTTCAATTGATAGAATGCCCTACTTTTTCCCATCAAGAGATACAATGGCAAACTTCAATACTCATCTTAATACTGCCGTAATCATCACAGGCTTAGCCTCAGCCACCTTATTATCTGCAGGACATATTGAATTAAAGGGCGCACTCTGGTTATGGTTTTTAGGCTCAATCGGCGGCTTATTACCCGACATAGATTCAGATAACTCAACATCACTCGATACTATTTTTAACTTATTCGCACTCAGCGCTGTATTACTGGTACTGCATTACATAACCACCGAGCTCATTATTGAAATTAGCTTTATCGAGTTAATCGTAGTGCCGTTATTGGTTTACGGCTTTATGAAATACATTATTAGACCCATTTTTGAATGGATCACAGTACATAGAGGTAGTTGCCACTCTTTACTATTTATACTGTTATGCGCGCTATTAACGACTCAAGTAACATGGAAACTGAATGACCAATCAACCACACAAGCAGCCGTCTTTGCCTGGTTAACGGGTGGGTTTATTTTATTAGGCGGATTAATTCATTTATTGCTGGATGAAATTTACAGTGTAGATTTAAGTAATGTCAGAATTAAACGCTCTTTCGGCACCGCTTTAAAAATAGCTGACTTCGATAATAAGTTAATTACACTAGCTTCAATTATTGCCATTGCAGGTTTAATCTATGTTGCGCCCCCTACAGAACAAACTATCACAGCGTTAAGTGATTGGTCTCACTTTATATTTCTATCTTAACAAAGTAGGTTTTAAGCTCTTTTACAGCATTGCCCGACTACAATAAGTGGCTTTTTCAAAGTCGCTTATGTCCATTGCTAGAATACGTGTAAAGTGCCCTCTTAGTAATCTAAAAGTTAATTCACAAAGAGGGTGTGAGACCCTGCGCTTTTAGAGGCATAAATGGCTTGAATCAAAGCGACTTTGACGATTTAAGTTTTAATTAAAATCCGTAGCTTGAGCATATTTGTTATTAATTATTACTTTTGTAGGTTTGAGTGAAATAATTAAATAGCTTTACCTGTCTTCTACCCAAGTATGAGAGCTATTACAGTTTTTCAAAAGCATAAAATATAAAATTATAAGAGGTACATAATGGAATTTACGAATAAACGCACCATGCTAATTACGGCATCTTTATTGTTGGTATTAGCGTTAACACAGGCCGTTTTTACTGCCCTTTACAGTGCAGAAATTAGTTTTTCAAGGCAGTATGCATGGGGACTAGAAGCCGTGGTTTTCACTCTACTTGTTGCCTTTGCGGGTTCTGCTATGGTGCAAGCACAAAACGCTCAACTAGGATGGTCGGCTATAACATTTAGCGCAATTCTTAACATAGTACAGGTAAGCATTGGCCTTACTTTGTTTTCAACATTTGGAAAAGTAGCGGGTGCCGTAGAAGGCGCACAACCTTTAATTAGTGGCGTGGTTTCTTTGTCATTCATGATTTACTACGCAGCTAAATTATTATTAGGGTTAGCAGCTCTTGTTTTTGGCCTGTCTTTTATAGCTAAAGGCGGCAAAGCGATTGGAGGGCTTACTGCCTTAGCAGGCGGAGTTGCAATACTTGCCAATGCTATATTAATCATCTTTGGCCGTGATGGATTCCTTCCATCAGGTGTTGCTGGCGCTTCAGGCATGATTGCAACGTTACTTTTAGCAATATGTTTGATTAGTCTTAACCGTAAACAAGACTAAGGCTTAATAGCTTACAAGTAAGGTAGTTACTTAAATAAGTTATAAACATCGGCGTATATTAAAGTGCTAATCCGCCGATGTTTTACGTTTAAAGTGACGCCCACTTTCAACTTAAAGCGTTCGTCTACCGCATCCCAAGTTAATGCCCTCTTCGTAATCTAAAGGCTAATTCACATATACGACTAAACTAGACTTATACGACTAAACTAAACAGCCACTTTAATTGAACAAACAAAACTATACCAAAAAATTCGCTCTTCAAGTTCAAAATTTATCTTTTATAACTTGGTCACTTTATTTCATCCGTTAAATAAGTCATTAGCCCTATTAAACCTAAATTACACGCATGAAAATAACTGCATAATGCAGTTGTGATTTATTACTGAATAGTTTTACTGAGTAGCTTAAGTTTTATGCGAGTAGCTTTTCGCAATTGCTAATATTTGATCGCCGTTTACGCTTTAAATTTTTACAGTAACTTGCTTGTGAAGTGGGTCTGCCTACTGCACCATGAAATACGCGCGTAAATTGCGTAGTCAGTTTTAGCCAGTTCTCTGGGGATATATTAAGCCTTTCTAACAAAGGAAGGTTCATATTATCAATATGCCCACGCTTATCCTCTCGTATTATTCGCCCTGTTAGCTCAACAAGTTCAAGGTACGATTTAAGCTCAAACGGCAGCCCTTTGGGCATAATCTGACGAGGCATACCAGCAAAACGTAGTAACTGTTTTGGTTGTTTACCTTCTGCTGCGCATGTTAAACGCTTTTGTACACTGGTATGGTCTGACTCTTCTGGTGTGTTAGTCATTTTAGCTCTAATGGGATTTAAATCGACATAGGCCATACAAGCGGCAAGTGCGGCTTCATCTAGTAATGCCTGCGATTTGAATCGGCCCTCCCAGAACCTACCAGTGCAGTTATCTTCTTTATTTGCTCTGCGCGCAATGTCTTCATTTAAGAGCCGCATAAACCAGCTGATACTTGATAAGCGTTCGCGGTATTGTTTAACCGTTTGGTTGAAAAAGATGAGCTCAACTTCACTTAACTTTTCACCTTGTACATATTTCTGCGTTAACACTGTGCCTTTACACAGTTTATGCCAGCGAATAACAATCGCTTTATCATTCAGTCTGTTTGCTTGATTATCATCTACATACAGGACTAAGTGAGTGTGATTACTCATAACAGCATAAGCACACACATCAATACAAAATACCTTCGCTAATTCAAGCAGCTTATCTTCAACCCACCCTCGTCGATGCTCGTAAGATTGACCAGTAAAACGGTCTTCTCCACATAAAAATGCACGACGAACACAGCGTGAAATACAGTGATAGTATTTTGTATCAACCAAACTTATTTGACGCTTTCTTGCAATTGCCATAAGACACCCTGCTCTTTTTTTGAACTAATTAAAACGTAGTCCTTAATTTTTAAAAGAGCAAAATTTAGAGTGGGGTCACTGTTAATCTTTTTGTATTCGGGCAGTTATTAATAAAAAATTGAGGATGGGTGTCACTGTTAATTTCCTCTTAAATTCATATGGGTGACTGGTGCATATTCACACCAATCGACGTTATTACTAGGTGCGTAGTCATATTTAAATTGAGTTTAAATAATAAGAACACTTGGTTTTTGAATAAAAAGATCAAGAAAACACAGCTGTCTGCTTGACCGGAATTTTCTAATGGGTGACCCCTTTAGCTGACTTCAAGGGAGCGTCCATATATGTCTTGTTTGTTCAGGTGTCTTGTTTATTCACGAACAAGGATTGCCGTGAGTGCTTGTAGCTTATTAGCAATTGTGGGGATCCCTCAGGATTTGACCCCATTAGCTCTTAAATTACTTTTTATGTTTTTTCTAATTCTGATAGCTCTTTAGTTACTTCATTAAGTTTTTTAACATTAACCTCAGTCGAATCCTCATTAGGAGAAACAACTTCAAAAGCTTTAAATAAATAAAATATTGCACCTACATACCCGATTACTCCCATTGGAGTAACAAAAGAGTTGGCTATGAGCCCTAAGACAACCCACATTAAAGATTTGTATAAATTTCTTAGACTTCTATAAACAAGAACAGAAAAAAATGTGCTTTTACATCATGCTCACGGATTGGAGTACCAAGAGCAAATTTAAACTGAGAGCTTATTAACCAACTTATTCTCGCCTTTTTTGATTTATGGGAATATGCATCGGAAGCCTTATCCACAATTTTTTGTCCTAATAGTAGGATTATCCAAAAAAGACCAGAGCCAAGAGCTCCTTGGACTATAATTGGCCATTTCATTACTGCATCCATTAACTCTGACATTAAAAAACTCATCCTTATTTGAAATTATGAAACATAACGCCGTAATAGCGGACTAAAATGGTGGGTTATAATGTGTAGCGAAGCGAAATGTAACCCACCATTTTAGTTTCGTTTAAATTCATTTTTATGATTTGGCTAAGTGCGAAAACTGTCTATCTTGTTTTATATACTCAATTAAGCCATAGCGTCCTTGAAACACTTTTGAACCTTGAAGTAAGTTTTCATAGTTAACACTGTCAATTGGGCATTCCTGATCTTCTTTCCAACTAGCAAATGCATAAACAATTAATACAGAGCCAGCATGTAGACCTTTATAATAACCTTGTTGGATTAAGTCATTTTTACCAACTACGTCATAAAATTTATGGCTCCAGTATTCTTCAATAGAATTTAATACCATTTGATAATGTTCAGTCTCAATTTTATTCTTGAACTGTTTAAATTTTACGATTTCTCTAGCTGACATTATCCAGTTACTTCGGTCGTTAATTACTATGTCACCTTCATTTTTATTTTTAGTTAGAATTTCAAATGATGCTTCCAACTTAATTACTGCAGCATCAAACAACTCTTTATCTAAAGATAACCGTTTATCAAATTTATTTTTCTTTGTAGTGGTCAATAAAATTTGGCCACAGTTTTAGAATCTTGATATCTAACCTCAGATTCATTTGGCGCTAAGCCGG
>NZ_JBEOOQ010000057.1:0-22973 GCF_040309305.1 Pseudoalteromonas sp. RB2-MNA-CIBAN-0110
ACCGTATATATGACAGCAAACCTGTCCCTGCTATCGTTGAATGACACCTTGCAATACTGGAGGAGACCATATATGAGTTCTGGATAATAAATCTATCTCAAGCAGCTATTTTTAGCGCTAACTGCGTTGAATTTCCTTGCAATAGACCAGCTATTGACGCGTAAATTCGCCTTGTTTTCACCAAAATTTCTAGCTAGAGAGAAACAGACTTAAATATCGTTATTATTTATAGTGTTTTTAAATCTCTTAACCAGAATTCAGGTTGGTTAGTAAAATAACACCAAATACGATTCGGTAAAGACCAAAACTAACAAAAGTGAAATTTTCTAGAAAGCGTATGAATAGTTTAATAGTAAAGTAAGCGACTATAAAAGACGTTAAAAAACCCACAGCAAGGGCAGTTAGGTCATCTAAGCTAAACAGTTGGTAATGTTTAAGTAAGTCGTACCCTGAGGCTGCTGCAAGTACAGGTAAACCAAGTAAAAATGAAAATTCAGCGCTGGCTTTTCGGTTTAAACCACACAACATGGCACCAACAATAGAACTTCCAGCACGACTAGTCCCTGGAATTAACGCAAATACTTGTGCTACGCCAATCCAAAGAGCTTGTTTATAAGTAACTTGGGTTACATCGGTAGTTGTGCAGTGAGTCTCTTTATAACTGCGCTCTAATAGTAAAAAAATCACACCGCCTACAATAAACATAACACCTACTACCGGTACGCTAAACAGTGTTTTTATTACATCACTAAATATAAAACCAATAATACCCAAAGGAATAAATGCAATGGCAACTTTCACCCATAAATTGAAATGTTTAGGGCTGAACTTGTCTTTATAGTTGGCTAGTACCGCTAAAATGGCGGCAAGCTGGATAATTACTTCGAAAGCGAGATTAGCGTCTGTTGATTCAATGCCTAACCACTTTGACGCTACAATTAAGTGCCCAGTTGATGATATGGGTAAAAATTCTGTTATACCTTCAATAATACCTAAAATAATCGCGTTAATTATATCCACGGTTTACTGCTTCCTGAAAATTAAAAAGCCCGAACTCGGCTTAACTGAAATGACGCATTACTGCGTACCTAAATTGCGAGGCGTAGCATAAAAGCTCTTAAGGCAAACCAACAGTGTTTTTAGACTTAATTTGTTTAATAAATTGCATTAAGCATTAAATGCACAATATAATAGCAATTGTTATCATTTGCATGTGCTGTTTTGTATATGTTTGGGCAAATTTACTGAGCGAATAATGAATAATAAAAAAACGTTTACAGCTACACGGCGAAGGCACCTAATTGCGTGTGTATTAGCGCTAGTTACAGCGGTAATAATGATTCCGGGTATGACAACCTATTTACCGTTTCAAATGAATGAACAAATATTACTGCCTATTTTACTCTTTCCTATTATTTGGACTGCGTTGTTTATTTATGCGTATTTGGCGCAAAAGGTATGGCAACCTTTTGTAGTAATGATTGCATTGTGTGTATTACATAGTTTATTGAGTTTTTGGGCGTTAACGCAGGGGCAGGGATGAAGTCGATTACTTTAAAAAAGCTATTTTTATTACATAGCTGGGTAGGAATTATTACTGCGGTACTGCTATTTATTGTTGCATTTAGTGGGGCGTTAGCAGTTCTGTCGCGACCTGAGTTAAAAATATGGGCTAATCCAGAACTACAATCTAGCCAATTCGTTGCCAGCGCGCAAATTAACCGACTAGTAAACGAATACCATAAAAAAGTACCTAGTGAATTTGGCGAAAACATTCATGTGTTTTTACCAAGTGGGCATAACTTTCATTTGTTAAGGTTGGTATTTGAATCTCACCATGGCGATGAAAATTACGACCAAGAGGTGGCCAGAGTATTTCAATTTCATCCCGATACGTTGACGCTGGAAAATACTTACTATGGGCCTAGTAAAGAGTTTTACGCCAATAAAAAAACGGATGCGCCAACTTATATAGGTGAGTTTCATGCAGATTTGCATTTAGGGCGACCAATTGGGTTAATACTCACTGGGTTTTTAGGTTTAACGCTTTTAGTAAGTGCAGTGACAGGCTTGTTTATTCATCGCAAATTGATAAAAGAGCTCTTTACGTTTAGGCGAGATAAAGGGTTAGATATTGCAGTAAGCGATGCTCATAAGGTTATAGGTATTTGGGGCAGCGTATTTAATATTGTGATTGGTTTTACAGGATCATTTTTAGGGCTCGCAACCATTATTTTACTACCAGCAGCTGCGTTTGTGAGCTTTGGTGGCGATCAAGATAAGTTAATAGAAACGTTTACCGCTATTCCTGAGCCTGTAGTTAGCCACATTAAGCAACCTACAAAAATAGACACTATTTTAGATCATGCTCATAGTCGTTACCCTGAAGCAATAATTAGGGATGTCACAATAATGGCGCATAACGATGCGAATGCGCAGGTATATTTGCGTTTGTTAGGTGGCGAGGCTGTTGCTTCTCAGTTACTGCATTATCAGGGCAATGGTGAGTTTGTGCAGTCGATGAGTAGTTTTGGTGATATTTCAGGTGTTTCGATAAAAGTAATTGAGTTGATGTTTCCGCTGCACTTTGGGAACTTTGCAGGAGTGTTTGTAAAATTACTTTGGGTATTACTTGGCTTAAGTACTGCGCTTTTACCTATTTCGGGCATGATGATGTGGCTAACAAAGCGCACACGTGGCAGTAGCCCTTCACTGAGTATGCAGGCATATGCACGCTGGAATCGTTTTATTATTGGCAGTTGTGGCGGTTTGGTATTAGCAAGCTTTGTGCTATTTCCTGTGCAAGTTGTACTTAATTATAGCGTTGTTGGTGTGGCGCAAAATAGCTTTTTTGGACCCGTGTTCTTTTATACGTGGTTGGCATGGTTACTCTTAAGTGTATTACCCATAGGTTATAAAAACTACTTTAAGCTGACTCTTTTACTATGTGGCGCCTCGCTTGCTTTGGTGCTGCCACTTAATATTTTACTTGGCGTTAGCAATGTTATTAACCTTAATAGCTCGCTTGTTGCGGTAGTAGATATAAGCTTTATGGTGGTGGGTATCGTGTGTATGTTTGTTGCCTTAAAAATAAAAAACACACAAAAATTACAAATTGAGGTACAACCCGCATGAACGAGCTACTAATTACAATTGCGATGGTGAGTTTACTACTAATGATGCTCAACCTACGAAAAAACACACTTACATTAGCGACTAAAACATTTTTAAGTGCACTGCTATTTGGTTTAGCGCTGATATGTTTTATGAGTGTTTACGGTATTTTAGGCGGTGCAATATGCACCGTTGTGGGAGCTATGTTAGCTGGTTTACTAACCGCAGTTATTGCGGGTAAAGCACCGCAATTATTAGGTTAAATAATGCAGTTATTTAGCTAAAAAGGCCTTAGCAGTATCAACTCCCATGTTGTAACCACTATTAAGTATTTCAAACTTTTTAGTGGTACGCCCAACTTTAAAATTAGCCGGTGGTGCAATGATATTGATTTTGCAGTCATTAGGTGGATTCATAATAAAATCGATAGACTTATTATAAAAATTAGCCCTGTTTAAGGTCGTTTGAATTAATGCTGGATAGTTTTTATACATTTTTTTAGTAAGCCAAGGTGCCTTACTTGGTTTTTTACGATAGCCTAAACATTGAGACAAAATAACGGTGATTTCGCGTGCACCCATTTCGTAAGCTTTTATAACCGGAATTGAATCAGCAACACCGCCATCGGTCATCGCTATGTCATTAATAATAGGGTAGTCACGATATGCAATGGGTATAGCGCATGATGCTTTTAATTGATGCACCATATCGGCGCTGGTGGCTTTTAAATAGTGTGCTTTGCCTGATTCGATTGCCGTAGATACAATATAAAACTCGTGTGGAGTTTGTTCGAATACCTCTGTATGAAGGCGTATTTCGCGAATTGTTTCTTGCCATAACCAATCTAAATCAAATAAATGACCACCTTTAATAAAGCGCGCTAAATTAATAAATTCAGGACGGCATGAGTAGTCAGTAATCACTTTATAATTTCGCATTGGTTGTTTGCATAAAAATGCGGCTATATTAGTTGCCCCGGCTGAAACACCAAAATAGCGTTCAAACGGCTGATATTGATGTTTTAAAAACTCATCAAGCACACCTGCGGCAAATATACCGCGCATTGCACCGCCTTCAACGACGAGTGTGTTTTTATTATTGTTGTTCATGGCCAATCCTTTTTATGAAATTTGATGTTATCAACTCAGTCTAAAAATTACTAATGGTGTTGATAAATTAAAGCCGGGTACACATCGCGAAATTCACTGTTTTCTGGTAAGGTTTAGTATTACAAGGCTTTGTTAATAATAAAGAATAAGTATTTATGTTTGACCCTAGCGTAACCATTTTTGAAAGCACACAGAATCAGCTTGCAGAAAGTCCTCTTTGGCACCCTATGCTGAATACTTTTTTTTGGGTCGACATAAATAAAAAATTACTTTTAAGCAAAAAAATACACAGCGAAAGCCAACTAAAAACAGTTAATATGCCTGATACACTCAGTGCAATAGCGTGGATTGATGAGCAGCACTTGTTGCTAGGTACAAGTACTGGTTTATACAAATACCATATTAATTCGTGCACTCGCCACCTTATTCTTAATATTGAAAATACACAACTAAATAGGCGTTCAAACGACGGCCGCGCTGATCCATGGGGTGGTTTTTGGTTAAGTACAATGGACGTAAATGCTAAAAAAGGTGACGGTAAGATATACCGTTATTATAAACACCAGCTTAAAGTCGTTGTAAGTAACTTGAGTATCCCAAATGGATTGTGCTTTGATAAGCCACGTTTACGCGGTTATTACTGCGACTCTTTAACGAGTTGTATTTATGTATTAGATTTGGATGAGCAAACTGGCGAACCTTGCTCTGAGCCACGTGTTTTTTATCAATTTAATAATACTGATGTTGACCCCGATGGCTGCGTAACCGACCAATTAGGTAATTTGTGGCTAGCTGTGTGGGGAATGGGGTGTGTTATGTGTTTATCCCCAGGCGGTGAGCTAATTAAAACAATAAAGCTTTGTGCAATAAAACCGACATGCACTGCATTTGGCGGTAAAAATGCTGAATTGTTACTTGTGACATCGGCATTTGATGAATCGATTAATAATACTGTTACTGAACAAGGCGCTGTATTTCAAATCTCAGGCATAAAAAACGGGCAGTTTGAACCGCCCGTTTTACTGTAATTAATTATACACAGTGCTTGTTTTAAAGTGATGGTTAGCTTTTAGGCTTAACCCACATAACACCCACTTCTTTTTTGGTTACTAAAACCTCAGTACCGGCGCTAATTGGTTGCTCACTTTTGAGTTTCCAGCTAATACCTGAATATTGATGTGTAGTTAACCCTTGTTCTGTTACATCGCTAGTAAGTACAAAAGTAAGTTCAGCAAAATCACTATTCACTTGCTTTTTATCTACGCGATTTTGCATTTGTTTTAATGGTTTCCAAAGTGCAACGGCTAAGCCAGCTGTTACAACTGCATTACTCCAAAGGGCTGTTGTTAATGAGTCAGGTAAAATACCAAAACTCATTAATAATCCTGTAAGGAATAACGATAATCCAAAAAACAACAAAATAAATGTAGAAAGGCCAAGTACTGCTACTTCTATTATTAAAGCAACAATACCAAGTACCATAAGCGTTTGCGGTAAATTTTGCGTAATAAAATCCATACAAACCTCTTTATTTAGTTATTAACCCAGATGCTTTTTATTTAAGCTATTAATGATTGCCATACCTTGGGCAACCATTGAGCTTGCATCTGTCGCGTTGTCTGGCAGTAATACAATTGATGATTCACGAGCAATCGCTTCTTTAGCCGCGATTGCTTTAGTTGCTAAATCTAACTGAATTGCTTTTTGACCTTGCTCTGTATCTGCAGCTTCACCTATTTTAATAAGTGCATTTGCTTGTGCTTCTGCAACCGTAGTAATAGCTGTTGCTTCACCTTCAGCGCGTAAAATTTGCTCGGCTTTGTCGGCTTCAGCAGCAAGTACTTGTGCTTGTTTTTTACCTTCAGCAACGTTGATATTTGCTTGGCGATCACCTTCTGACTCTAAAATTTGAGCTCGTTTAACACGCTCAGCTTTCATTTGTGCTTCCATCGCTTCCATAATAGAGTTAGGCGGCACAATATCTTTAATTTCGTAGCGAAGTACTTGAATACCCCAAGGCTCAGATGCCTGGTTTATAGCTGCAACAATGTTGGTATTAAGTAAATCACGCTCTTCAAATGTTTTATCAAGCTCCATTTTACCTAATTCTGAACGCATTGTTGTTTGTGAAAGTTGTACAACTGCAAACGTATAGTCGTCAACGCCATACGTTGCTTTGTACGGGTCTAGTACTCTAAAGTACAGTACGCCATCAACTATAAGTGAGATGTTATCTTTAGTGATAGCTGACTGCGATGGTACATCTTGAGCTTGTTCTTTTAAGCTACGATCAGCCGAGATTCTATCAATAAATGGAATAATAAAGTTAAGGCCGGCTTCTTTAGTTGATTGGTATTTACCAAAACGTTCGATTAACCAGGCGCGGTTTTGTGGTACAAATTTAACGCTACTTTTTAAAAGCACGATAACAAAAACAAGTAAAAAAGCCTCAACAGTAAAAACCATATCGAGAATTTGTGTGACTGGATCCATTTAAACATTCCTTATAATAATTAAACGCTGAGTGGTTGTATTGTTTATAATTTCAGCGTGTATAGATTATCACTACAGCGAACTTTTAACCACTAAAACTCACTGTAACGCGCCGACTTAGTCGGTTTTTTTAAAACTGGCTATTTTATTTCTGCCTGCTTCTTTTGCGTTATAAAGGGCTATGTCGGCGTTAGTTATAACTTCTTTAGGTGTTGTTTTTTGATTGGGTATAAGGCTATAAAATCCGATACTCAAAGTGAGGTAATTACTAGCACTTGAAAAATTATGTTCAATTGCGAGTTCTGCGATTTTTTCCTGAATAAGAACAGCAAACCTTTGGCAATGATCTGTGTCGACTGCAGGTAAAATTATCGCAAATTCTTCACCACCGAAACGAGCGGCTAAATCACCTTCACGTTTACAAAGATCATGCAGCGCTTTGGCAACTTTTTTTAACACTTCGTCACCTAGCTGATGCCCATAGTTATCGTTATAACGCTTAAAAAAATCAATATCACACATTATTAAACTAATGGGTTCTTTATTACGTGCGCCGCGCTTAATTTCGCATTTTAAAGTTTGATCAAAACAGCGTCGGTTAGCAATGTTTGTAAGGCCATCAGTATTAACTTGTTTGTTAAGTTTATGATTGGCATTAATGAGTTGCTGCTGAGCTTGTTGTAGCTCTTGCTTGTAATTTAAATTTTTGAAAGCATTAGCAAGCATTTCACCTACTAACCTTAAGCGAATAAGGTCTAAATCAGTCCAGTTTCGCTTTTGAACAACGCAATCACAGCCTATAAAGCCAACGAGGTCTTTGTCATAACGTAGACCAATGCAAAGTACTGATTTTATTTTTTGTCGCTGGAAAATTGTTTTTTCGCTCATTGCTTGAATGGGTAACGACGTTACATCGTTAACTCTAAATAAGTGAGTACGTGCCATCAAACTAAAAAAATATGGGAGATCGCTTTTCGGAAGGTTTTGTAAGTCCTCTTTAAATGCTTGTATATCATTATTGACCCATTCGTGGGTGTTATTTATGGTTTTACCATCCTCGGCAAACTTAAAAAGATAACTTCTATCTGCGTGGCAAACGGTACCAATAGCTTTTAATGCGTAGTTGATATGCTTATCAACATCGTCGTTTTGAATATCAATTAAGTCAGTTGATATGTTCGAAATAATATTATCAAAATCATATTGTTCATCTACATTATTATTCAATACATCGATTATAATAATGGAGCTTGAGTTAGGTAATTTTGCAAATTTTACATTGAGTAGCAATTTAGATACCTGTTTTGATAAAACAAACTGGCATTGGTTATTTGCAGTGAAATAATCAAAGAATAGCTCCTCGACTAATAGTTCTTTTTTACTGTGATGATTGGTTAAAGTGATGTGTGAAAAATCAATTTTATTAAAATGTGATTTATTTCTTAAGCCAAACAAGTCCTGTGCTTGGCTGTTAACTTTAAATATATTTTCATTGGCATCATAAAGTAATACACAAAACGGCAGTAACTCCAAGTTTCGCCATATTTCATTTGATAGGTTATTACTCACTCAACTCTCCATGTGTTTAAGCCACAATTAAATTGTTATCTATTGTATTTTTATTGTTTTTACTTGGGCGTGTTAATCGTCCTTAGATCGAGCTCAAAAGGCAGCGCATGTTTGGTATTTATGCTGCGTTATCGCCTATTTATGGGGAATAGCCACACTACATAGGCTCTGCCTTGCCTAAAAAACAAAAATACTGGTGTAAATTCAACCACCGAAGTTCAACAAGCCCTACTAATTATTAGCACATTTTTTTTGATTTACTAAGTTTTTAGTGCGTTTGAGGGCAGTACGTATTATAATTGATACTGTATATCATTACCCTTTTCTACTCTAAGCCATCTTTGGTTTATTTGCACTTTAAGTATAGGTTATTCAAGCATTTCATGACAGAAATCACTACACACCAAGCTTCTCGTCGTCGGTTACTTATTGCGCTAGCAATTACGTGTTCGTTTATGGTAATTCAGGTTATAGGTGCTTATTATTCTAATTCGCTTGCTGTACTTGCCGATGCGGGGCATTTGTTTGTTCACAATAGCTCGTTATTCATCGCACTGATTGCATCAAGTCTCGCTATTCATTTTGCTAAAACTTATAACGATGGTCATCAAAGAGCCGAGCTTTTGGGTGGTCTGGTGAACGGATTTTTATACCTAGCAATCAGTTTAATTATTTTGTATGAAGGTGGTGAGCGCTATATACACCAGCATGAAGGAAATGAGCTGGCTATTAATAGTTATTTAATGTCGGTTATTGCTGCTATTGGTTTTTTGTTTCATGGTGCTGCTGCATGGGTTTTATATAAAGGCCGCAAAGCGAGTATTAATGTTTACGCGGTATTTTTACATTCATTCTTTGATTTGATTTCTACCGTATCGACATTTGTGGCTGGTATTCTTATATATTTTACGGGCTGGGTTGTTATCGATATTTTATCGAGCATGTTAATCGCCTCTTTCGTGTTGTTTACCGGTGTTAAGGTCATTATTAGTTGTATAAAAGGTTTACGCTTAAATAAGGCCAAACTCCCTAAAGTTGCAGATATTGAAAGTGAGATTACAGATATGGAGCATGTTCACAATGTCCATAACGTCACTGTAACGCGTAAATATAAGGGTGTAGTAGTCGGGGCGCACGTTGTACTTAAAGAGCATTGTACTATTGAGAAACACGATGAAGCATGTCGTATGAGGGTAGAACAACTGTTAGCTGAAAAATTTAATGTACGCAATAGTGTATTACAAATAGAAAGCCACGAATGCCATCACATCCATTAGTAGCATCTAATTAATATAAAAGCGTGTAATAATGATTAGCACGCTTTTAATGTTTCAAATCAAATCAAATCAAATCAAATCAAATCAAATCAATGATATTGCTAAAACAATCGCTTTTACGTAAGTCTTTAGCATCCATTGGCCTTGCAAAGTAATAACCTTGCAGTACAGTACATCCAACCTCGGCTAAAAAGATCATCTGTTCGCGCGTTTCTACTCCTTCTGCAATACAGTAAAGATCTAGGTTTTCGGCCAATAAAAGAATGGTCTTAATAATCGATTCATCCCCTTTATCTATACCAATACTGTTTACAAAGCTTTGATCTATTTTAATAACATTAATAGGAAATTGGCTCAAGTAGGTGAGTGACGAGTAACCAGTACCAAAATCATCAAGTAGTAATTTAAACCCAGCAGCTTTTAAGTTTTGTAGCTGCTTGGCTGCTTTGAGTTTATCTTCTAGTAAAATACTCTCTGTTATTTCAAGTCTTAATTGTCTTGGATGAACTTGAGAGTCCGCTAATATGGACATTAACCGTTGGGTTATGTTTGTTTTTAAAATGTGTTTAGGAGATAAGTTTAAAGATATATAAAACAATGGGTTTGCGCTGAGTATAGGTGCAATTTCAATAAGAGCTCGTTGCAATGCTTGCTCAGTAAGGAGTTCTATTAAACCGGTTTCTTCTGCTACCGGTATAAAAAGTGCTGGCGATACCAACTGTCCTTGATTTTTCCAGCGCATGAGTAACTCCACGCCATTTATTGTTTTTTCTTGTATGTCGATAATGGGCTGATAGTGATTAAAAAATCGGTTGTCTTTTACTGCATCTTTTAAATCATTTTCGAGCAGTAACTTTTGTTTTATCAGCTCATTCATTTCATCGCTAAAAAACTTAAAGTCGTTTCTTCCGCCTTGTTTAGCGTGCATCATCGCAACATCGGCATTACGAATGAGTATATCGGTGGTTACAGCATCGAATGGGTATAAAGCGACGCCAATACTGGCTGAAATATTAATAGAGAAGTCTTCAATAATTACTTTATTAGCTAACTCATTACTAATTTTTCTTACTGTATCGCGAAGAGACTGAAGCGATTTTATATTTTGAATCAGCACTAAAAATTCATCACCACTTTGACGGCCAAGTTTTGCGTTTACGCCAAGCATACCGTTTACTCTTTGGGTAATATTACAAAGTAGCTTATCGCCAACTGCGTGGCCAAAAGAGTCGTTAACAGGTTTGAACTTATCTAAATCAATAAATAATAATGCGCATTGTGTATTACTTTCATTGGCATGTTTAATCGCGTCTTCAATATTTTGATACATTAAACTACGATTTGGGAGATGCGTTAGAGGGTCAAAATTAGCCAAATAGCGCAGTTCGTTTTCTGCACGTTTTTGCTCAGTTAAATCTGTAATAACAACCACGTAGTAGCTTGCAGTATCTTTTGTTACGGCTGTGGCGCTTATATGTATTGGATGTTCGTTACTCTTTGCTGTTTTTATATAAGCATCACTTTGCCAGTTTTCAGTTGGTTTTAATTTTTTTAAAATACTAGCAAACTCTCTGCACTTATCTTTACCAATGGCCCTAATAAATAATTTAGGGCTAATTTTGGTGGCCGTTTGCTCGTTTGAAAATGTTTCAATAAAACTATTGTTCGCAGAAAATGGCATTAAATGCTTATCGAGTATAAGTAACCAGTCGTTTATTTGGCTAAACGCTTCACCTAGAATTTTTGCTTGTTGCTCATTAGCCCGTTGCTCAGTGATATTGGTATATATGCCAGAAACATATAGCGGCGCATTTGTTTGAGGATCGTATATAACTTGTCCTGTATCTTGATACCATAACCAATGCCCATTTTTATGCTGTAGACGATAAGTTGCTTGCCAGTTTTGTTGTTTTTTGTACTTGAAGTAGTTTTCCCATTGGTTTTCAAAACGACGTCGGTCATCTGGGTGTATTAGCGCTAAAAATTGATCTATATACACGCGTACAGGCAAGCCTGTATAGCCTAATTCACTTCCTCTGAGCGTACTTACGGAAGCATCTTTAAAATTATAATCCCACACGCCACTTTTGTTATTTTTAAGCGCGAGTTCTGTTTGCTTCTGCGAATGAATAGTCGCTCTATGGGCTTGTTCAATTGCAACTTGGCGGCTGCGGTATTGCCAAAAAATGAAAAACAACACGGCAATTATTAAAACTACATAGGCGACAATAGCAAAGGGCGACTTCCATGGTGCGTAGGCCACGTTGATATTAAGTGTGGCAGGTTCGCTTGTAACAATACCATCGCGATTATGTGCTGATATTTTTAGCGAATAACTACCGGGTTGAAGTTTTGTGAAAAACACTTGGTTAGATTGTAAGTCTTCATATGTAAGGGACGTTGGCCCTGAAAGAATTACCTTATAATACGCTTTGTCTATATTGGGGTAAGAAAAGTTAGAAAAACTAACTGTAAGGCCCATGTCTTCATAACTGAGATCAAGTGGTTGGCTAAGGTATTTATGAGGGTAATAATCGAGCTCTTTGGTAAAAAGGTTTATATCGGTAATCGCTACATTATTTTTTTTAAATAATTCTTTTTCATCAAAGTCTAAGGGGTCAAAAAGTAGGGCGCCCGCATTACTACCAAATATAAGCCTGCCATCGTTTAATGTTGTTGCTGCTATAGGAGTAAATTGGTTTATATTCAACCCGTCTTTTACTGAATAACTCACCACATTGAGTGTATCTAGGTTTATTTGATATAAACCATTGTCGGTACTTGCCCATAAAAAACCATTTTCATCAGGAAGTAACGAATAGATAGAGTCAGTATTAAATGAATTTTTTAATCCTATGTAGTGTTTTCTCTCATAAGTAACTGGGTCAACACCAAGCAAGCCTTCGTGGGTGGTTGCCAACCATAAAATATTTCGTTTTGAGTCTAAGTAAAAGTTTTCTACAGTGTAAAAAATATCTTCTTTAGGATTAAAAGACTGGAATATAGTAGTTAAGGTTTTAGTTTTTTCGTTGTACCTAAAAAAACTTTTTGATGTGCCAAGTACAAACTCTTCAGGATGTGTGTCGAGGGGTTTATAAAAAGCATAAGAAAATAAAGGGTCAACTTGCTCTTTGAGTCCTTTAATAATTCTTGTTTTTCCGGTTGTTTCATTAAAAACATAAAAGTTATCATCAGACATAAATGCATATTTATTTGCATCAACTTGGGCAAAACCAAATAAGTTGAGCTGGTTAATTACATTATTGTCTGTGTCTTTATTTTCAATAATTTTACCCGTTTGCTTATCGAAAAGTTTAAAACCATCATAAGTAACAAGCCAAAGAAATTGATCGTTTCCAATTGAAGACGCAAAAATATCAAATACCGCAGATGCTCCGTATATTGCTTTTGAGTCGGTCGAGCTTAAATATACTTCACTTTTATTTGTTGCTTTGTCGTAGCGCGCAATACCATCTTCTGTTCCTAGCCATATAATATTATTTTTATCTTGGTAGGTGGCATGAACAGTATTGTTACCGGGTAAAAAAATGTGTTTAAACCGTCGGGTTTTAATTGGCCAGGTAAACACGCCTTGGGTTCTAGATGCGAGCCAAAGCACGCCGGACTTATCAATCATTAGATCGTTGATTGAGTTTTCATTAATATTAAACTTACTTTTTTCATAATTTAATATGAACTCTAACTCTTTGGTTTCGCGGTGATAACTAAATAATCCACTTTCGGTTGCTACAAACTCGCCGTAAACAGTATTGGCATAATCCCATATATTATAATCAGGAATTAATGTTGTAACATTTGCTGCAGATATATTTTTGTTATTATCAAATGCTAATTGATACATACCTTCGACAGTACCAACAAGTAATCCTAATTCATTATCAACACTTAAAAATTTGACGTTTATATTATCTATCGTATTTTTTTCAGGGGGATGAAGAGGGATTTTTACAAGTTCTGAATTATCTATATTTGCAGTGTATAAACCATCATTTGTACCAATATATAAAGTGTTTTTATATATCGTTAATGACCTAATGTAGTCCCTTTTATTTGGGAGTGCTAGCTTAAGTGTAAAGTGTTTACTCGTCTCATCAAATTTATATATTTGACCATCTATGGCGAAGTAAAAAATATCTTGTTGCTGAGTCATTGCGGAGATTGGAGAAAACATCTTTTTTTCTTTATCTATTTGACCAGAATAGATTTTTTCGGTTTTTAAAGTGAGGGGATCTATTATATACGCACCAGAAATATCAGTTGAGACAATGATTTTTCCGTCTTCGGCTTTAAATAATGCATAAATATAGTGTTTATCTAAGCCAAAGCCACCATTAAAAGTTTTTACATTATAACCATCAAAACGGTTTAAACCCTGTTGGGTTGCTATCCAAATATAACCAATATCATCCTCTTGAGTCTGCAAAACGTAACTTTGCGATAGGCCTTCGTCAGTAGAAATTCGTTGTAATTGTTGAGCATAGTTTTGTGATGCAAAAGTGCTTTGGATGCATAGTAAAAAAACAATGGTGATATGAAAAAAAAGTTTGCTCAAACGCACTTATAAACACTCTCAGTGGAGGATAGGATGATACTTAGCTAGATAGTAAATATAGCATAAGTTTTTATTTTTTAATTACAAATAATATACGTAAAGTTAAAAGCTCTATTTTCAAATAGTGAGCTAATCTATATAGATAACAGTTAATGTTCATAAGGAGAGTATAGTGGTTTTATCTAATATTGATGCAAAAAATAGCGTGTTATTAATAATAGACTTACAAGAGTTGCTTGCTCCTGCAATTAAAGACTTTCCGAATATTTTAAAAAGTACATTGCAGTTAGCGCAGGCGGGTATTATTCACGGCGTCCCGGCCTTAATAACCGAGCAATATGTCAAAGGGTTGGGCGAGACTAATCAGCAAATTAAAAATACGTTACCTAATGCTACGTATTTTCATAAAACGTACTTTAGTGCGTGTGCAGAGCCTGGCTTTGTTGATAAGTTAAAAAGCTATGGTAAAAAGCAAGTTGTTGTTGTTGGCACTGAAGCACATGTGTGTGTTTTACAAACATGCTTAGATTTAATAGAAAATGGTTTTGAAGTTATTATCGTACACGACGGAGTTGGCTCGAGAAATCCGCAACATAAAAATTTGGCGATTGAACAGCTACGCCAAGCTGGTTCGGTAATTTCATGCGCTGAAATAGTTATTTTTCAATGGACAAAAAAAGCAGCAACGCCTACGTTTAAAAAAATACTGCCTATAATTAAGTAGACCGTATGTATACAATGTAAATTAAATGTATTTTTTTAATGTGTCGGTAGTTTATTATTGTGTTCAGTAAACTGAAACTCGTTTTGATACGTATATTGCAGACTGCTTTATAAAACAACAATGCAAACAACAATTTTAAGGTTCTTATGTCTAGTATTGGCCGGTTATTTACAATTATTTTTAGTCTTTTGTTTGTCGAATCTATCGCTATTGGCTTGTATTTCGACACATTAGCGCAGGCCTTTATGATAGGTTTGCCATTGTGTTTATTACCTATATGGCTTTTAAACACACAAGGGGACAGTCCTGTTACCCCGCATGTGGTAGCTGCCGCCATAATGATGTTTTCTTTTTTGCACATTCAACAAACTTTTGGGTTGATTGAAGTCCATTTTGAAATATTTATTTTAATGCCCATGTTAATTGTTTTTGTACAATGGCGAGTGTTTATTACTGCAATTGTATTTGTAGCTGTTCATCATTTATCTTTTTATTATTTACAAACTCAAAATACAGGATTTTATGTATTTGACCCTGATAGGCTTGCTTTTACTACGGTGCTTATTCATGCTGGATACGCAATAGTTGAAGTGTTAGTTGCAGGCTACATTGCCGTAATGTTGCAACGTGAACGTCGTGCGGGCCTATCTTTAAGTTATGCGACAGAGCAAATCATGCAAGACCCTGAAAACATTAAACTCTCTCTTCGTGCTGATGACACTAAAAGTGAGGCTGTAGCAGGGTTTAACACGTTACTAGATTACTTATCTGATGTTATTAAGCAGGTACAAACTCAATCAGAATCACTGCAAAAAAACTCACAAGAGCTTATACATGTTCATGATCAGCTGGCCGGTGGTGCAGTGCAGCGTACACAACAAACTGATGATATTGCTAATTCTGGCGCTCAAGTTGCTAATGGTTTTAAACTTGTAGAAGAAGAAAGTGAGGTGCTTAAGCGTCAAGTAGACCATATTACACAAGCTGCGAGCGACGCATTAAAAGAAGTACTTCAAACAGATGCTAAAAGTAGAGAGCTGTTAACACTACTTAACCATACTGAAGAAAAAATAAACCACTTAGTGGGAGCGGGCGATGTTATTTCAGGTCTTCTTAATGAGATATCAGGTATTGCTGAGCAAACAAACTTACTTGCTTTAAATGCCGCTATTGAAGCTGCCCGTGCAGGCGAACATGGTCGAGGTTTTGCTGTCGTTGCTGATGAGGTAAGATCTTTAGCTAACCATAGTAAAGCAACAACAGATAAAATTAGTCTAACATTAAAAGATCTTGTTAATAATAGTAAAACGTCTACGCAATCAATGAGTCAGTGTGTGAATTTTGTAGTCGATTTAACAAGTATTAGTGCTGCAATGAAAGAGAATATTTCAGCAATGAGCGAGCAAATAGCCGCAGTATCTTCAAGCTCTGACTCAGTTGCACAAGTTGTAGCTGAGCAGGCAGGTAATACTGAATTAATAGCAAGCAGTACTGATACTATGCGCCAAAATCAGTACCAAGATACGCAAATAGTGCAGCAGTTAACCGCTAAGGTGCAGTTAATCGATGTAAGTATTGATGTGTTAGAGCAAAGCATTGCCAAGTTTAAATAAATCTAACACTTTCGTATTTTCGCTTATAGCTACATGGCTTATTTGCGTTGTTGCAGGGTTAGTTTATTTTCAATTAGAGCAGCTTAAACCGTTTGATAGCTCAAAAGTTTTATTGCAAAAACACTGGTTTAATAACTTTAAAAAGCAATTGGATTGGGTTGATACTGGTGAGCCGTCTTTAGTGCTTATAATAGAAAAAAAATGCGGGTGTACTATACAAGCTAAGCCGCATATTTCATCGTTAACCTCTTTTGCTGCCAATAAAGCTATGAAGGTTGTACAAGTTGAATTAACACCAAAGCTTAAACACGTTATTCCGGCAACGCCTGCCGCCGTTATTATTAATAAAAACGGTGAGTTTGTTTATGCTGGGCCGCTCTCTGAAGGATTAGCTTGTGCCCAAGGAAGTGGTTTTGTTGAAACTGCGGTCACTAATTTAGCTGCTGGTTTTAACTCAAATCTCTTAATTACACAAACCAAGGGATGTTACTGTGTAAATAATGCATAAATAACGTATCGATAAACTAAAGCTCGCACTTAAATCAACAGTTGCGAGCTTTAATATTGATTAAATTGTAACTAAGCCATAAATACCTAATGACACAAACACAAAAGCAGCAATAGCACGTACGGTGTCTAGAGATATTCTTTTTAGTAATGCATTACCAGCGTATATAACAGGCACGTTAGCAATTAGCATACCTAACGTGGTTCCTACCGTAACCCAAAACACAGACTGATATTGTGCGCCTAACAACACCGTCGCTATTTGTGTTTTATCACCAATTTCTGCAATAAAAAATAATATAAAAGCGACTAAAAAAGCCCCGTAGCTATCGTATTTACTACTTACAGCTTCGTCTTTGTCTGGAACTAATAGCCAAAGGCCAACAACAATAAAGCTGATGTTTACAAGCCAAGGTAAATATTCAGAAGAAAAACTATTACTTAACCACTGCCCAAACCACGCTGATAAACCATGATTGAGTAAGGTTGCGGCTAAAATACCAAGAATAAGCGCGCCTTTATTACGAAAACGGGCGGCTAACAGGAGCGATAAAAGCTGGGTTTTATCGCCTATTTCGGCAAGTGTGACAGTGACGGTTGAGGTTAAAAAAACTTCCATTATTGATTCTTACAGGCGGGAATACTAAACCAAGGCAAACAACTATCTCCCGCCATGAGGATAGTGTCTACCTAGGTCTCGCCGATAACGCTTGCTACAACATTACAAACTTACCATGCACATGAGGTGCAATTATGTTGATAAGTTTACTCATTACTGAGCGGGCTACTCCCCTAAGAGGCGGGCATTATTCCACAAAACTTTTGCGTGGTAAATATTAAGAATCACACATAGTTAATTTATACGATAACAATAAAGTTAGCCGGTATATTTATTGAGGATTTACCTGTGAGTATTTTTATATAGTAATGTGACAGCACAACAGCACAACAGCTATGGTGTTTGCAATTAGTGGAGTAAAGTTTTGTAAATTCCCAGAAAGTTTCAAGCTATATTTGTATAGTCACTCCAAATTGGGTGTGTTTATATTTAATAAAGTTTTGGAGTTGCTATGAAAAAAATCGTCATTGCGTTAATCCTATTAAGTTCTCAGTTATTGACTGTTGCAAGCGCGCAGGATCAGTTAACAGCAACGATTATAGGTTCAGGCTCGCCTATTTATAATGAAAATAGAGCCAGTGCAAGCACGCTAATTTCAGCAGGCGATACGCACATACTGGTAGATATGGGAAACGGCACTCAAGCTAATTTAGCTAAGTTAGGTTTTGAGCCTCGAAATTTATCTGCTCTTATCTTTACTCACCATCATCTTGATCATAATGAAGAATTTGTACCTATATTTATTCGCTCTTTATTAGGGCGAGACAATTTCTCTATAGTCGGCCCGCCTAATACAGTGAAACTAACTGAGTCAAATTTAGGGCTGTATAGCGAAGATATTAACTATCGATTAAGTAAAACTCAACGAACATTAGCTGAGCGTAAAAAAGCTTTTGAGGTAAGCGACTTAAAAGGAGGGGAGTCATTTAAAATTGGCGACATTCTTGTAACCACCTTACAAGTACCACATACAATTTACACTTTAGCATATCGATTTGACTTTAGCGGGCAATCAATCGTTATTACAGGTGATCTTACTTATTCAGATAAGCTACCTAGCTTTGCTCAAAATGCCGACTTTATGATAATTGATTCTGGCGGCATGATTATGGAAGACGGACGTCAAAAAAATGAAAGAAAAACGAGCAACAAAGTAACGAAAAACCAAGGAAGTAATAGGCAAAAGAAGGGCGGTGCACATCTTAACTTAGCTGATTCGAGTAGCATAGCGAAGCAAGCTAACGTTACAAATTTAGTTTATACACACTTTAACTCTACAACTGTTGATGTTGCTGCTAGTTTGAAGGAAATTCAAAAAAGTTACCGAGGAAACATTGTTTTTGGCGAAGATTTAATGGTGCTAAAAACAGATATTACCTCAAGTAAACCTAAAGCTTTAAACAGTTACACTATTGTTGATTCAGGGCAAAGAATTGCTTACAGCAACAATAGTATTATTTCATTACCTCAAAACGAAGATGACTTTTTTGGTCAAGATGCTAATTATATTATTAACCCACCTTCATATACCGACAACCAAAATGGCACAGTAACCGATAATGTAACGGGGCTTGTTTGGCAACAAGATATGGGCCAAAAATCAACACTTGTGGATGCATTAAAAAAGGTTAAAAGCGTAAAGTTAGGCGGTTATAGCGATTGGCGCGTACCGACTATTAAAGAACTTTATTCGCTAATTCAATTTTCAGGCAGTGTTAAAGGAGATAAAGCACTATACCCTTTCATCGACACTAAATATTTTAATCAACCGATTGGTAATACCAACGCTAATGAGCGAGAAATTGATGCTCAAACTTGGTCAAGTACCGAGTATGTCGGCAAAACAATGAAGAACGATGATACCGTTTTTGGTGTTAACTTTGTTGATGGTCGCATTAAAGGTTACCCAAAATATAATCCTCGTACCTCCGAGCCAAATAAAATGTATTTTAGATTTGTGAGGGGAAACACTGATTATGGAAAAAATAACTTTGTTGAAAATGCTGACGGAACTGTCTCAGATAAAGCGACGGGATTAATGTGGCGACAAGCTGACAGCAATAAAGGCTTAAACTGGCAACAAGCATTGCAATATGCACAAAATTCAACTTTTGGTGGCTATAGCGATTGGCGCTTACCCAATGCGAAAGAGTTGCAAAGTATTGTTGATTATACACGCTCTCCAGAGACATCGAATTCAGCAGCTATCGATCCTATTTTTAAAGCTACGTCTATTAAAAATGAAGCTGGCGAAAAAGATTATCCATACTATTGGAGCTCTACTACTCACCTTGATGGCCCAGTTCAAGCTGAAGGTGCAGTATATATTGCTTTTGGTGAAGCTCTAGGTGAAATGCATGGTAAAACTATGGATGTTCACGGAGCAGGTTCACAACGAAGTGACCCTAAAACTGGCGAGCCAACATCAAGAGGTCCACAGGGCGACATGATCAGAGTAAAAAATTATGTTCGATTAGTAAGAGGCGGAAATGTTTCTATTCCAGCAAAAGCGCTAAGTGAAAATAGAAGTGAATACAGTAATAAAAGTACATCGTTAATAGGCAACTCAACACAACGGCTAACCACGCAATCTATTAAAAAAGGCGATAATAAATTTATTAACCGCTTTGATAAAAATGGAGATGGAAAAGTTGAGCTATCAGAGTTTAAAGCCACAGAGCAACGCTTTAATCACTTTGATAAAAATAAGGATGGTTATATAAGCGCAGATGAGGCACCTACAGGTCCGCCTAAAAACGCTAGTAAATAACACTCTTATTTAATAAAACCTTAATTCCGATAGTGATCTATATACTTTAATTTGCTATCGGGAATCAGGCTTTAAAAATCATATATTAAACGGTCATTTAAAAGGCATGCAAACTATTAATTGTTGCAACAGTCTGATTTATCACGCAGCCGAACTTAACCAAAGAGCTGCTGTTCGAACCTACTTAAGCCCATCAATACTTGGCTTTCCTGCGTTCGATGTTTGTATTTTTATCGCTAGGAATTATGTGTTTAAGCTTACTGGCGCTGTCACGTAAACCACATTTTATACTTAAGAAGAAGTAATAAAGTAATAGTCCGTTGTACTGCTTTATGTAATACGTTTAGGTTTGTTACTAAGTAAGTGTCGTACCATTTCACTCAGTACAGGGTTTTGCATGCGATTAGCCGTATAGACCAATGAAACAGGTGTTGCAGGCATCTGAAATGGTTCAAGAATAGATACGAGTTCACCATTGTTAATGTAGTCCTGCACTAAAAAATCAGGCAAAAACGCGATACCATGACCTGCGGCTGAGTATTCAGCCGTAATATTTCCGTAATTAACTTCAATCGTCCCCGTAACATTAACATGTCGCTCATTGTTATCTTCAAAGTAGCGCCAGCGACAAGGGGTACGAATCGAGGAATCAATTATACAATTGTGTTTTGTAAGTTCTTTAGGATGTTGGGGTGTACCGTATTTTGCTAAGTAATCAGGACTTGCAACATATAACACATTTAATTCAGTAAAATTTCGCGCGATAAGCCGAGAATCCGACAATTCATGTACTCGAATAGCAAGATCAATACCTTCCTCAACTAGGTTAATATAACGATTTAGTAATATAAGCGTGATTTTTACAGCCGGGTGTTGATGCAAAAACTCCCCAATTAAACGAGTGATACCAAGTTGTTCAGCATTAGGGGGAGCACTAATTCGAAGGTGCCCAGCAATAGTGTGCTGATTGATATCAGCTCGACCCTCAAGGTTTTCCAAAGCATCAACAATCAGATTGAACTGCTCTAAATAATGCTCACCTTCTGCAGTGAGGTTCATAGCACGCGTTGTGCGATGAAGCAGTTGACAACCAAAGTGCTTTTCTAGCTCAGATACCTGCTTGCTAACTGCAGAAACAACAATACCCAATTGGTCCGCTGCCTTGCTAAAACTGCCTAAATCGAGAACAACTTGAAAAGTTGTTATTGCACGAACAATATCTATTTTTCTCTTCATGTGAATAGTGTTTTTGTTTTTTGCTTATTTTTCAATTATAAGTCTATTGTTATAGTTTACTCAACCTTAAAGAGATTGGAATAAACAATATGAAAATTCTATTAATAGGTGCCTCTGGCACTATCGGAAAAGCAGTAACTAAACGCCTAGCAATTAACGATGAGATTATAGCTGCAGGATACTCAAACGCAGATGTGATTGTAGATTTAGGTAGCGCAGAGTCAATTAAAAAAATGTTTGAACAAGTCGGGCAAGTTGATGCGGTTATCTCAACCGCTGGGGTTGCAAACTTTGGATCTTTTGATCAACTTTCTGATGATGAGTATCAACTAGCACTTAACAACAAGCTAATGGGGCAAGTTAACTTAGTACGCTTGGGACGTGCTTATATAAGCAACGGTGGTTCAATAACGTTAACTTCGGGTGTATTGTCACGAGAGCCTATGATTGGTAGCACAGCCGTTAGTATGGTTAATGGAGCATTGGAAAGCTTTGTTAAAGCAGCGTCGCTTGAAATTGACAGCTTTCGACTTAATGTTGTGTCGCCAATTTTTGTAAAGGAAACAATGGCTATGATGGGCATGGACACCGAAGGCGGACTGTCGGCAGATGACACAGCTAAGGCATATATTGCTGCTGTAACGGGTTCAATGCATGGCACAACACTTGATACTCCTGATCACGCTAACTAATTTTTGATGAATGCTACGCTAATGCTGAAACTCAAAATTTAGTAGGCTTACTCAGAGCTGATCAAGAACCTTGATGTATTTTAAGGTATGGTTTATCAAAACAAAAGTCAGCACAGCTCTGGGTATTTAACATACGGCACGCTATGAGCGATTCAACTGAAATTTATGAGATGTTAAATTGCATATTGAATAATTACCTCCGACAATTTGATATATACAAAAAGTTGGGGGAATGAATAATATTAGGCGTTACGTAGTTCGTGTGAAAAGACATAGTGGAGCGGTTGGCGTAATAGGTGGCTAAAAATATACAGCGGGTAGTCTGCAGTGAGCGATAAGCGGTCATTGAGATTGGCTGAATATAATTGCTTAACGGTTAAACATTAAGTTTAATGGGTACATAATAAACGCTGAGTAACGCAGGGAAAGCTTAAATTATAATAGGTAAGCTGATTTACCTAGGGCCTTTAAAAAGAAAATTCCCATATCATAAACAAAAACTACACACAACGAGCAGGTAGTACCTCAGTCTAACAAGTGACATTGCAACACAAACAGCGTGTAGCATAAATATTAAAATGCTTTGCAATGTACGAAATGTAACGTACAATAATTGAGTGTACGAATGCTAGCGTACATAATCTAAGGGTTAGAAATGGGTTTTAAAGACGTAAAAT